>JBLILW010000042.1:0-14670 GCA_047638435.1 Urechidicola sp. | reverse complement strand
TAATGGAAAATCAAAAAAATTAAATAGTCCTTTGTCATTGATAAAACAGGACTTATCGACCGCTAGCTGCGAAACCCTCGAAGGATTTATAGTCGATTATATTGATAATAATCTTCCCCATTCACAATATTTCGAATTCGAACAACATCTGAACCAGTGTCCTAATTGTAAGCATTACGTAGAGAACCACAAAAAATCGTTACTGGTGAGTAAAAGTGTTTTTCCCGATGATTCTCCCTCCGAACACGAACCCATGCCAGAAGCACTGGTTCAAGCTATCCTTGTATCGAGCAGCCCTGTCAAATAAATTTCTGGTGAATTTGGAACGAGTCAAATTATTTTTTCGAATCTTCAAAGTTTGCCTAGCCTATTATCTAAAATATTGGCCGCCTCTAAAAATAGTACTTTCTTTGTGACCTGTTTTTGTGCCCCTCGACAATAGCTCCTGCATTCTTCTAATTAGTTACATCCATGTAACGATGCAAAACAGACATACGTACCATCCATTGCAATAAGTTCAAGGAAGCACCGCACGGAGAACCGCAGTGTAAATGAGAAACGCCCGTGCTGGCGCACCAGCACGGAGCTGCCAAGAGTAGGGGCCACGAAGCCACTACCGCAATCGCAGAAAAAGTGTATTTTTAGAGATGTCCTATTGTTAATCACTACCTTTTCGTTGATGGATATAGTGTTCAGTCTTACAAGAATAATAGATTTCTGATTGTATCATTGCAAAGATATAAAAACAGGGTCTCCGCATTAATTTGAGTCTTTGGGAATTGGTCTGACCCTGTAAATTTTAAATCGAATAACTCCTTTGGGGCACTAATGCATTAATAGTAGAAAAAGTAAAAATTACGTGCCCCAATTTGTCAGAATAAATTTATTTCAAATATTTTTAAAAAACCTTGTGACCTTCCTAAGGGTCTCGGCATCAAAGTTATATCACATAACTAATGTGTGTTTTTTAACCTTAACCTTGGAATGTTTAAAATGAAAAAAACAATAGCAAAAAATGTCCTAATTGGAATAGTAGCACTTGCATCCGCCGGTCTGGCATCGCAGCCCTCCGCTGAAGGTAACTGGTACCTAGGTGGTGCCTTATCTCAAGCTTTCGTTGATCAGCAAGGCATAAACGATGACGACACCGGTGGAAAAGTTTTTGGCGGATACAAGTACAATGAATATGTCGCAGTAGAAGCAGCCTATTACAACTTTGGTGACATTGATACCGGTACTAGTCAGTTAGAGGTTGATGGCTTAAGCCTTGCAGTTGTCGGCTCAATCTCGGTGTCTGACAGTATTTCTGTGTTCGGTAAAGTAGGTGCACATGAATGGGATGTTAAAGATAACGGCACTATTGCCAGTCAAATGAACAGTAATGGCGATACAGATGCATTCTATGGTCTTGGTGTCGATTACGTGATTGATGAGAGCTGGAGTGTCCGTGGCGAACTTGAGCGGTACGAAGTCCAGAATCTGGATTACGATGTCGCATCGGCGGCTGTCTCTTACAATTTCTGATGACCTATATTGTTTTACTCGCAGCATATTAATGGCTGTCAGTATTTACAGATAGACACGTTCACTGTACCAATATTTTCAAACAAATTTTAGCGGGTAGAAATTAATACAGGAAAGCCCAGATAAATCGCCACACCTTCTTAGCGAGATAAATATATCAATTATTACCAATCAGAAAATTATCTAAAGGTAGCATTTGACGGCCCCAATCACCCTCAAGTAAAGGTCTGAATTGTCGTCACGAAAAAAATTACCAGAGCCCAAAACACGCTTCAATAGCTCAACGACTAGTTAGCTGATGATCAATAGGTATTGTACGACTTTGTTAGTCACCGCCTCCTCCTATTGGCATGGAACTAGGTATTCCCTTCCATGCCTTTTTCAATTCTCAGTCATAAAAATTGGGGTGAGAAAAACACTCTCGTATCGAAAGTCAGATTCTACCAACTAGATCCGATATCTGATACCAAAGGGCACGGAATTACGTTATTTTTCTATGAAATTATGTAATTTACGAATTATCGTATTTTATTCATTACGGGAATTATTTAATAAATCTTTTAAAAACAGATAGTTAATAGATATACGGAGGTTGGCACGGGATTTGTAATGTAAGACAGGACGATCTTATTCGTCAATCAAAACAAACTTTATTTAAAGGGCTAAACAACATGAATAGTAAAATAATAACACTCTCAATACTCGCAGTCTCGATGTTAATTCCTGGAATTTCAATCGCTGGTCTACCCGACCCAGGAATGGAAGTGGTAAAAGGTCGCACTGCACTCGTTGTCACTGACCCTCAAAATGACTTTCTTAGTCATGAAGGCGTGGCATGGGGTGTAGTAGGTAAGAGCGTGACAGCGAACAATACCGTTGCCAATATCGATAGCTTGTTCAAAAACGCGAAAGACAATGATATGCCTGTATTTGTCTCGCCTCATTATTACTTTCCACACGACCACGGATGGAAATTCGAAGGTGCGCTTGAAAAACTAATGCACAACATCGGCATGTTCGATCGCAAAGATGCATTGAGCATTGAAGGTTTTGAAGGCTCGGGCGCTGACTGGCTTGAACAATACAAAACTTATATTCAGGATGGTAAAACAGTTGTGACCAACCCTCATAAAATATATGGACCAGAAACTAATGACCTGGTTTTACAGTTACGTAAGCAGGGTATCGACAAAGTGATACTGGCCGGTATGTCTGCCAACCTTTGTACCGAATCTCATATGCGTGAATTGATGGAGCAGGGTTTTGAAGTTGCCGTCGTATCAGATGCCACGGCTGCAGCCCAGGTTGCCGAGGGAGATGGATATGAGGCGGCCATGGTTAATTTCCGTTTTATCGCTAATACCGTCTGGACTACAGAGAAGGCAGTAAAGGAAATCTCAAAGTAGCGTTACCAAAAACGTAGGCATTGGTACTGCCAACTTAACGGCAGTGGCTATTTGCCGATTAAACAGAGTTCCTAGGTAAGCTGACTTAAGGCTTTATCCAGGAGCATTAGACGCAAAGGGTCATACCGGTACCAGGGGTCTCCTCGCTATCGGAGCGTCACCGATAATCAAATAGTCTTTAAGTAATATTTTTCTAAAACAAACCATTTTATTCACTACCGCAACAGAGGTTATATCATGAACAAAAATATCGAACGACAAATTACATCACCCCCTTACACATTAACATTGCAGGCAAAGACGGTTGAAGACGCCGATCCGCAAGCGCGCGAAGTGCTTGAGCAAACTCAGGCGAAAATGGGCATGGTTCCCAATATGTACGGTGTAATGGCTAACTCACCCGCTATGTTGCAGTCCTACGCGCAAGGTTATGCCCTGTTTCGTGAAAAATCAGGATTTACACCGGCAGAACAGGAAGTCGTCTTTCTCACTATCAGCCGCGAAAACGGGTGTCACTATTGTATGGCCGCACATAGTTTTGTTGCCGACAATATTTCCAAAGTGCCTATGGAAGTGACCGATGCAATTCGCAATGACGATGCGATAGCAGACAGAAAAATAGCCGAACTACGCGACTTTACCCGCATTATGGTGGTTTCACGCGGTCATCCGAATCAAGACGATGTCTCTGCCTTTGTACAGGCGGGATATTCAGAGAGTCACATACTCGACATTATTTTAGCGATCTCGGTGAAAACCATCAGTAACTACGCCAACCACGTGTTTGATACACCTGTAGACGCAGCATTTAAAGGTCGGTCCTGGGAAGTTCTAGCTGCCGCTTAAAGGTAGAGTTTGACAGCCCAATCGCGATTAAAGCAAAGGTTGGCATCGTCATACTTTGTTTAGTAACAGTCTCCTCCTATTGGCATGGAACGGGTTATTCCCCTTCATGCCTTTTTTAATTCTCAGTCATAAAAAGTCTGCTGAGAAACACACCCTGATATCGAGATTTAGATTCTCCCCGACTAGTCCGATATTTGATACCCAAGGGCACGAGATCGCGTTATTTAATCTACGAAATTAGGTTATTGACGAATTAACGCACCTTACTATTCAACATAAAATTATTTTAAATTCATTAAATACAACAGGTTAAAGTAATATTAGATATTGGTATGGGATTTGTAATGTGAGATAGGACGATCTTATTCGGCAACCACAAAACTTTATCAAAAGGCCTAAATGCCATGAAAAATAAAATAGTAGCACTCACAATCTTGCTGGCAAATTCCAGAATATCCACTGCTAACATTCCCGATCCAGGAATGAAAGATCGGATAAATGAAGGGGTTTCGATGAAAAATTTATTCCCAGTTTTACTGCTAGGTTTTAGTCTATTGACCGCAGCACTTTTATTGCCCGGCACTGGATTGGCTTCCGACAAGGGCGAAAGTCGTGAATCAATAGCATCTAGCAAACCCACTAAAACTCAACCCAATACAAGTCGGTCATTCGCATTTGATAATGATGCATTCGTTCCAGGATCACGTGATCAAGATTACACCTATGGCCTGAACCTGACGTTTGTGGGAAAGGGCGCCAAAGACCAATGGGCATCGCTTCACGTTCCCCTTAACTGGCTCGATCAACGCATCGGATTGAACCATCGAGTCAGCATTAGTATTGTATCAAGCAAGATAGAATATGGCTTGTTTGGATTTACGTCCGAAGATATAGCACTGGCAGAGCCGGAGCAGGGCGACCGTCCATACGCAAGTCTAATTTATGTATCGAGTACTAGCGAACGTTATGATGCTGCGCGTCAAATTTCTTGGCAGAGCACGCTTACGTTAGGTTTTATGGGACTTAATTTGGTCGGTGATATCCAGGACTGGGTGCATTCAAAGATTGGCGCTCAACAACCACAGGGTTGGGATAGCCAGATCTCTGACGGTGGGGAGCCGACCGCACGTTACAGCGTTGCACGGCAGCGTCTGATGTACAAAAGTGATTCAGGTCTAGAAATAAAAACTACCACTCAGGGATCGGTTGGATATATCACCGAGGCAAACTGGAGCTTGAGCCTTAGAGTAGGAGGCATCCATACACCATGGGTTTCGTTTAACCCAGAACTAACAAGCTATGGTGAGAAGTCAATACACAGTCAGGTAGGCAAAGTTTCTGAACATTACTTCTGGACTGGTGTTTCCCTCAAAGCTCGTGCTTATAATTCTTTTTTACAGGGCCAGTTAAGAGATAGCGCTGTTACCTATGACAGCGATGAGCTCAATCATGGCATTGTTGAAGCATGGGTAGGTTATACCATAGCGCTGAAAGAGAGTTACAGTTTCAGTTATCTGGTTAGGGGGCACACCTCTGAACTCAAACAAGGCGTTGGTGACAGGAGTGTGATTTGGGGTGGGCTGCAAATCACAAAAAATATGATCTAGCCTAGCTGGACTGAAATGTCACTTGCTGATCCGATTCCATACGTTTGTTATAGATCAACTAGTTTTTAGGGGCTTCATAAACTAGCCCAAATCTCCCGAACGGTTACGGTATTGCTTAATAAGCCTATTAAGGGCTTCATAATCAGTCGGATTATCCAACATGTTAGCGCGCCATTGTTGTACGGCAAACGGCCCAATTATAAATAAATGCGTCCAACATTTGAGATCGGTTAAGCGTCAGATTCATCCAGAAAGTTGCGGTGATAGTTCTGTAGGGTCTGGATTGGTGAGGGCTTTTGAGACATTCAGCGCAATACGCTTCAATATTGACGGCCTAGGATTTCAGTTTTTTAATCCGTATTTATTAGTATGCCGGAGCATAGCCAAATATTCTGACGCCCCTCAACTAGCCATTGCTAAATTGCCTTTCTCCCCATCAGGGTTATCTTTTATTAGAAATACCAGAACACCTGCAATGATTGCCAATGCGATTGAACTCATCCAGATCAAGTCGTAAGTAGCATCTTTATCAAAAAAGTAGCCGCCTAATGAAGCCGCTATGGCCGCACCGATGGAATGGCCCGCTGAGAGTAAGCCCATGGTTAATCCCATCACCTTCAGACCAATATGACTAGCCACTAAACTAGCGGTCACGGGTACAGTTGAGTAATCCACGACACCAAACATAACCGCAAACAGCAACAATGTTTCGTAGCTAGTGCCGACATTCAGTAGCATCCAGAAAGTTAAACCACGAACAATATAAATACACCCAAGCAATAACGGTCGATTCATTTTATCAGTTAACCAGCCTACGCCAATCATGCCGAGCAGGTTTACCGCTGATAGCAGGCCATAAGCGGTGGCACTCGGTATCGGTTTAAAGCCACAAAATGATGCATAGGGCATTAAATGGGTTTCGATAACGCCAGTTGTTGTGTAACCACAGATGACGTAACTCCAGAATAGTAAATGAAAAACTGGGGTAGAGAAAATTTTGCTGACAGTTGACTTCCAATCAGTCGTGTCAATTGCGGGTGATGCATGATTGGATGCCCTGGCCGGTTTATCACTCGGCACCCACCAAACAAAAGGAATGAGGCAAGCAACGCCCACTGCAATGCCAACAAATCCCCAGCGCCAGCTAAACGACGCAAAAATGAATGCAATTAGTGGCACAATTAAAAACTGCCCTGCAGTAGAACCTGAGGTTGCAATGCCGGCTGCAAGTCCCACCTTTTCGGGATAGACGCGAGCCACTGCAGAAGCAACAACATGAGTGGCGATTATGCCAAACCCAACACCACCAATAACGCCAAAACCAATCAATAGCACCCAGGCACTCTCGGCGATACTAATGACAACGCAGGATATGAAGACCGCCACCAGGCCAAATAATAAAGTAAACCGAAGACCTTTACGGTCGAGTATAAGGCCTGAAACAGGCGCAACAGCCGCCATGATTAACAGCGCAACAGCAGCAACGTTAGATACATAGCCTCGACTCCAGCTCAACTCACCTTCCCAGATTGGCATTGCCAACCCTAAGGCGGCACGTGCCGAGAATGACAAGGCAAGTGCGAGGAAGCCGAGTGCTACAACAATAATGGCCTTATTGAAGGCGTTATTTTCATTCATGGTGTAACAGACACGTATTCATGGAGCTAGATTAACAGGGTTGGAACTGCGGCATAAAGTAATATTTACCCACCAAATAGGCCAACTAATCATTTATATGAACTGTCTTTATTATTTACCCTGATGTTACCTTGCTGACTCCTATTGTTCCTCGATAAAGGCCTTAACCTTAAAGGAAACTCTGGAAGGCATCGAAAAATTAATACGTCCGTTAACTTCTGAAACCTCTCTTTTGGGGTTTAGCCATTTTAATTTTGATTAGAGCTCGCAGTTTGTTGATCTGTTCAATCATTAGCACCGTATAAACTGTCTAACATGCAAAACACCACTTGATCTCTATCTTAAAAGATTGATGTCCTTGTCTGTTTTACCCGAAAATGAGCCCATTAATGTACAAGTTTATACTTACTTTTTACGGAGTGACTTTACTGTGATCGCAACTCAGGCTGTTGAATGTAAAGTCGATTCAGGTGGGAATTATCGCAAGGCATTGTCAGGCAATCTTTTAATAGACGAATTGGAAGGCCTTTTGGGGGGTAACGACTTCGTTAGAATTTTGCGGGGCTCTTCTCAACTTGCAATCCGTGCAAGCCACGCAGATAGGCCGCTAGGGCTTGTCGCCGATCTACAGTCATTCGCCCAGCAAGGCGCCTTTGCGAGCTTATTGTCGATGGAGTCTTTCGCCGCGGTCAAGCACCGCAGCGCTGACCATCAACTTATCGAGTTTCTGTCACATCCAGTCCACCTGGTAAGGCGTCATTCAACTTGGCTATTGGGTCGCAGGCCACCAAGCACATCGGCTTTAGGACCCCTTATCAATCAACTCGCTGTTGGCGGAATGGACTCTATGCACGCGCACCGAACCCTGCGCAAATGGTCAACCAATAGTCCCCATGTAATCAGAACTTACCTTACTGCCGCGTTGGCAAGAACCAACAATGAGGTTGTTCGGGCTCGCCTAATCGACTTAATCGGTTCCGTGGAAGGGCCAAGTGAACTCTTGCTGCGGATCGCTACAGACCCGAGCGAGGCATTGGCAGCACGAATCGCAGCAATCGGCGCGCTTGGCGAGCAAGTAGGTTCTAAAGTGCAGTTAACGCTCAAAAAACTTGCGTCGGTCGATAATTTAATCGGCAGTCACGCAGCTTTGGCGCTGAATGATCTAGATACTTTAGTAGCACCTCCTGTCAGGCCCAACAATGCTGGTTTGCGAATTGCACAGCTTGTGCTGACTGCGGGTCTTGATAGACAGCTTAGTCTCGGTGGTCGTGGTGACACGGGTGGCGTGGCTAGTTTGCTAGTGTCACTGGGTGAAGCATTGGCTCGCAACCCGAACGTCGACCACGTGCTTACAATTGGACGAGGGACTTTAGACGATACCCTCGCCACATACGGCAACTATAATGAGAGTTCATTGGCCTACGCCATGATAGCTATCGGAGATCATGGACGTCCTGCACAAACACCCGATGATGCCTGGGAGCACCTGCCGTCGATCAAACGTGGCCTTCGGCGGGTAATGCGACAAACCGCACCAATCGACCTGCTTCACCTTCGTATGGCCGACGTCGGCACACTCGCCGGATCAGAGGTAGCTGATACATTAGGTGTCCCAGTCTGCTTCAGTGCGGCTCCAGATCCGCACAATGTGGTTCACTCACTTCAGTCACGAGGCGAACTTGATCAGGATACATTTGTTCAGTTATGTACAAAAGAGCATATCTGGTTCCGGGCACGATTGATTGAGAGACTGGCCGAACGAGCAAATCATCTAGTGTTGTTTCCACGAGCAAAGCCAAGCGACCTTCTTGACCTACTGGGGATCGGTTCCCGCAGGTACGGGCAACGAGTAGCAGTTGTCTCAGAGGGTATTGATATCGACCTGATTCGTCGGGCGGAAGCAAACTACACCGGGCATGACTCTTACGATGACAAGAGCACCCAAAACCATCCAGATATCCTAGTGCAACTCGCTGACCAGATTCCGAAAAACCGTATTAATTTGCCACTTTTGCTGAGTATTGGTCGTTTTAATCCGGTGAAAGGAATGGAAAGAGTCGCCGCTGCATGGGCTTCTGACCCGCTTCTTCACTCACGGTATAACCTCGTGATCGTCGGCGGTGACTTGGTAAATCCGTCACAAACTGAGCGCGCGGTGATGGATGACATCGATCAGGCAGTACCGGTGAAAGGGGCTCTCCGCGAGGGCCTTGTGCTCCTCGGTGGTAGGCCAAGATCTGATATTGCAAGATTACTCGTAGCCACCGTTCGTGGCCGTGTCGGGTGCTGGTCTAAGGGAGGCATGTACGTCGATGGCGCACTGAAAGAAGAGTTTGGCCTCGCGTTAATCGAAGCTCTGGCTGCCGGTCTGGTGGTAATTGCACCGAGTACTGGCGGTCCACCTACCTATGTGACTCACGGTGATACCGGCGTTCTTGTCGATCCCGAGGACGACCTTGCTGCAGGAATACTCCAAGGGGTAGATCTAGTCAGTCGTCCAGAGCGGGTCAAACGGGCTAAAAAAATCGTAGAAGAGCGATACTCAATCGAGGCGATGGCAACGCAGTTAGTCAGCGTGTATCGTTCGAAACCGGCGTTATGAAGACGTTACTGGTTATCAGCCCAGACTATGCATCTCACTATGGCCCGTTGGCCGTGATTGCTTATGCGGCGCAACAGGGCGGTCAGCGTGTCGTGTTTGCGACAGGGCCGAGCTTACGATCACGTGTCGAAGCCGCAGGGTTTGAGTGGCGAGAACTGAATCTCGCTGCAACTTCAAATAGTGGCGTTGTTGAAAAAGACCCTTCGATCAAACGTTTTCTCGCAGCCACTCAAAAAGGCGCGCTCGACACGATTCGATATCAGGCTATGCAAAGGCAAATTGATCTACTGTGGAAGCCTGAGCAGGTGGTTCGCGCCATTATTTCGTTACATAGAGAAATTGAACCAGACGAAGTACTGGTCGACCATGTCTCTTTTGGGTCAACTCTAGCAATGTATGCGCTCGGAAAATCTTTCATTACACTTGTGCCAGGCCATCCTAGCCAGTTACCTGTCGGTGATGAGCGCTACGGGATACCAGCCAAGTGGCCAGCATGCCTACGTCCCGATCTAGAACAGTTAAAAGAGGTTGAGCGGCTTGCGGATAACGTCACTTGCGCATTCACCGATCGATGGAATACTGCGCTAGAGAGCGTAGCGCCTGGCCGTCCAAGGGTAAAGGACGCCTTTAGAGTTCATGGCCGAAAAGTACTTTACAATAGTGTATCCAGTTACCACAGCCCTCTTCGCTCGGCGGCTTTAATACCAGCTCATCAATTTGTTGGTCCGCTCGTGAGAGAAGAGGCGCTGCCTGAAAGCCTGTCTCCCTGGCAGCATCAAAAGGACAATTGCCCACAAGTTTATGTCGCTCTGGGTACATTTTTGTCTCACCGCGTTGATGTTCTAACACGCATTGCCGAAGCGCTTCGAAGAGTAGGGGCACGGGCTGCCATGGCCATCGGTTCAATGCCGAAAAATCAGCTCGGCTTTGTCCCTGCCAACTGGATAGTTGCGCGGGAACTGCCTCAAGTGGCAATGCTGCGATCTGCAGACCTGGCCATTCACCACGGTGGCAACAACAGCGTGCAGGAATGCCTTGGCGTGGGAGTACAGCAGCTGGTGTTACCATTCTCGACTGACCAATTCGCTAACGCCGCTGATTTAGAACTCGTTGGTGCGGCTTCAGTTTTAGCGCCAAACGAAATGAGCATAACTGAATTAACAGAAGCGATCCTTGCTCGCCTAGCTGCGCCGTCGCCAAATCCGCAGCTAGGAATAGTAAAGCCTGATGTTATCGAGACATTGTTTGAATGACACTCTCTATATTCTGCGGGGTTAGGGTACCCAAACCTTAGTTGTCAAAGATAAGGTTATATAAGACACATTCAGTCTTTGTCTTTGGGGCGTCTCTAAAAATGCACTTTTTCAGCAATTGCTGTCGTGGCCTCTTGGTTCCTACGGTCGGTGTATCGTTGCAGAGATGTAAGCGGTAGAGTAGAGGCGAGAATGGAACTGTATAAATTTGCCGATAAGTGTGATTAATAATACTCCCATATCAGTAAATTCTAGCAGTTGAGCTCGGCAAACCTAATTACTATTTTTGATTACCCTGTAGGCATTCGAAAAGTCATTGATACCTACAAAGCGATAAATTTACTGAACAGAATATCCCAAAAATCGATAAATCCTGCCAGGTGTTCCCAAGCAACAGTTGGCTGAATTAAACGTCGAACTTTTACACGTAGATTTTGGCACGCGTGTAAGAGGCCTAGATTAATCTGTTGATTTGTCGGAATTGCGATTATGCAAAATTCATTATGCGATCAATACCTATTCGGTTTTGTGTTTTCCAGATCAAGTCCTATCAGATGAAAATCAATTAGCAAAGACCCGGCGTCGCTGCCGCCGGTAAAGCAGCTATTGATTCGCACAAACTCGGCATACCAACTGAAGAATCTATACATAGGTTCGCATGCCCACTCTATCGTCGGACTTGATAGAGTCGAAAGACGATGTGTGATTTATCAATTATTGGATAATACAATTAAACAGTAGAAAATTACCTCGCATAACTGGCGGGTCGGTGAGGTTATGATATGGGATGTTTTTTGTATCGTGGTACAGGCTATGATGCCGCCCGTAGGCGTCAGCACATTCTTCAGGCCCAGGTTGTTGGCGTACCCAAAGACGTTTGTGATTAATCTGGATAAAAAAACAATCCTTTACCTCTCTTGCAAGGCTAAGTCCGTTCTAAATCCAGCCACTCGTTAACAAAGTTTTAAAAACAAAAATCCTTAGGGATAACCACTATTCCATTTTCGGTTACTGTAAAACGTTCGCTGTCCTTGACTGGATCAAAGCCAATGATCTCTCCATCAGGGATAGTGACGTGTTTGTCGACTATACATTTATTGAGCCTGACCTTTCGCCCTATTTTGACGTGTCCGAATATGACCGAATTGGTGACCAAGGCCTGGTCATCGATGAAAACATTTTGAAATAATATCGAGTGGTCAACATTACCACCTGAAATAACTGTCCCGCCTGATAACATTGAATTGATAAAAACGCCTTCAGTACCTGAATTTCCAGGAACGGCACGGGCTGGTGGGGTTTGGGATTGGTAAGATCGAATTGGCCAGTTGCGTTGATATAAGTCCATTGCGGGTACGGGGTTTAATAAATCCATATTGGCTTGATAAAAAGAATCAATCGTACCGACATCACGCCAGTAGTTGTCGGGTGATACTCGACCCTCTGACTCACCAAAATAATGAGCACATAGTTTATGGCTGTCGATGAGGCCTGGCAGTATGTCCTTACCAAAATCATGGCTTGAACTTTCATCCTTGCTATCTTTTTCTAGAATTTCGATGAGTAACTTGGTTGAGAAAATGTAGATTCCCATAGATGCCATTGCGAATTTCTCGTCATCAGTACAGGCTTCGGCTATGTCAGGTTTTTCCTGAAACCGAGTGATTTTCTGACCAGCATCGGCGGTCACAATGCCAAATTGGCTTGCTGATTCAATGGGGACCTTCATACAAGCGATAGTAGCGTCCGCATTCAGCATTTGATGCGTTTTTAGTATTGATGCGTAGTCCATACGATAGATATGATCACCTGACAAAATGATGGTCCACTCGGCATTGCTGCGTTTAATCAGGTATTCATTTTGATAGATCGCATCGGCGGTACCCTGGTACCATTTGTCACCATTGCGTTTTTGAGCAGGAACAGGCGTCACATACTCTTGTAGCTCAGGATTGAAAACCGACCATCCATCACGGAGATGTTTATTCAGTGAGTGCGACTTGTATTGGGTTAGCACTAGAATTCGGCGAAGGCCCGAGTGGAGGCAGTTACTCAATGTGAAATCGATAACTCGATACTTACCACCAAAAGGAACGGATGGCTTGGCACGATATTGCGTTAGTGGCTGTAGTCGTTCACCTGCGCCGCCAGCGAGGATGATTGCTAATACGTTTTTATCCATGTTCGGTTATAGATCCAAGGTTCATAAAAGTTACTTTAAATGTAACACTTTTAGCGCATTGGACGATAATGACGACACTTAGTCGGGCTCTTTGACCGTCAGTGTGCTCAATTCGCACCGTTAGTGTGCGTAGTCAATTTGGATCCTGGCAAAGACTGTATCCAAGTTCGAACGAGGGTAGGTTTTGACTCGATATGGTCGAAACTAAAATCACTGTCTGAGGGTATGCTTAAAGAATAAGAAAGAAATTCGCGATATAGCAAAAAGTAAACGCGTTAAAGGTGTGATTCATTAGCAACCCGAGATAATAGGCCTTTGTCATTTCTACCTCTGACTGCTCTGTATCAAATTCACTTTAGCAGGAAGTGATTTTCACTATGATCTTTTGCTACAAGCCATTCCCAATTATTCTGTTTCACCAGCCCATTTGATTGATGGGTTTGACATCCTTAATTGACTGGTTGATAGCCGGTCAATTCCATATAACCTTTTCCAACGCTCTTCCCCTTATCGTCTTCCACTAAAACAACACCTTCCCAGTAGGGGAAACTGGTCGCTAACCATTGCTCGTCGTAAAGCGGTTTAATATGCCAACTACGATTTAGCGCAGGCAACTTAATTGTCCAGTCCAAAGGTAGTGTGATAGCCGTGTCATTGCTGATCTTAGGGGTGGTGTTGATGGTTCGGCTCGATTGAACCGTTAACCCGATGTCTCTATTATCCAGAATCGTGACTTCACCTGATGGGTCAATCAAGCTACCACTAATCCAATGATCCCTCGATTCGTGCCGCAGTTGATAAACCATCAGTTGGCTACCATCGTCTAAATGAAGCGAAAACCAGTCCCAGCCTTTTTGGTTAGGAGCCAAAGCTTGTGAGCTCCATTCTCGGTCTAGCCAGGCCGAGCCGGTTAGGTTGGTGCTGCTACCATTTGATTTGATCATCCCTGAGATACTGATTTTAGGCTGACTATAATAATGACTAGCCTGACCTTGCGCAGATTTTTGGCTAAAACCTTCATCGCCATTTAGAACCCAGTTGGCAGTGCTATTTAAATGCATTTTAACCTCATGCCCGCTAACATTAAACGTTAATGTCGATGGAAATAGCCTGTCACTAGACGACTGCCAACGCCAATCGTCTATCCAAGCATCGAAACCATCAGCTTTGGTTAACGTCTCTACACCTGCTTGATCAATACCACCTCGTGCAAAACGTTGCTCAAAAACATGCTGCTCTGGCGTGGTGATCGCTGCATGTGCCATCCATATTTGATTGCTATCCCAGCCGTTGAGATTGGCATCCGGACTTAACGATTGTCGAAATAATGTCCATTGCAATCCCCAGTCCTGCCCTTGTTGGTCTTTCAAATTGGCAGTCATATACCACCATTCGATGCGATAATCAGGATGAGGAAAATGATCTTGCGGAAAGATTAAAGGCACCCCTTGTTTAACTTCAGCATAGCCCACATCACTGTCGCGTAAAACTTGAAAAACATCTTGAGCCACAACAAGCTGCGAGAAAAAAAGCGATGACCAAAATAATAACGACAAGGTAACGACTATCTTCATGAAAGCTCTCCCAATTCAGCCAGGGCATCAGGTAACCG
>JBLILW010000041.1:0-14778 GCA_047638435.1 Urechidicola sp. | reverse complement strand
CAGTAAAACTGAAAAAAGATGTGCCATTGGATGAGATTCAGCAAATGCTGGCTGAATCAAATGAATGGGTAAAAGTAATCGCGAACGACAAGCAGGTGACAATGGAGCAGTTATCACCTGCAGCGGTGACAGGTTCGCTAGATATTCCTGTCGGTCGATTACGCAAAATGAATATGGGTAATGAGTATCTTTCGGCGTTTACCGTTGGTGATCAGTTACTATGGGGTGCAGCCGAGCCTTTACGTCGCATGCTAAATATTATACTTGAGCAGTAACACTATGGAACAAGGTAGAATTGCAATTACGCACGCTGGCGAAAGTCTGGCAGAAGCAATACTCGAAAAATTAACCGAATCTGGCCTCGATCATGACTCAGTTGTTTTACTCGGTGATGAATCTAAAGTCGGCGTGAAGCTGGCTTTTGGTGGCAGCTACCTTGCAGTCGAAGATCAACATGAATTTGACTACTCGGAATGTTCCCTAGTTTTATTGACTCAACGAGATGATGAAATAGCATCAAAGCTCGAATCTCAGAGTGCTTTAGTATTGAGTCATGTGCACGGAGATGGGCAAAGTTTAATTTATGCAGCGAGCAATAATACTGAGCTCAACATTTCTTATACCCAGCAAAACATACAGTTGGTATCAGCCGAAATATCTTGCTTATTGGGCGTGTTACCGGCGTTGCATGCGCAAACAGCTATCTCAACTATCAATACAACGTTTCTTCGTAGTGTCGAATCCAAAGGTAAAGTTGGGGTCGATGAATTGGCGAGCCAAACAGTTGAATTGCTCAATGGTCGAGACATTACCCCAGCAGTATATCCACTGCAAATAGCTTTTAATATTATCCCTACAACGTCGATACCTGCCTTTAATGATGATTTAGTGAGACTGCTTGGTGACAATAGCATTGAGTGTGCTCATCAAATTATCGATGTTCCTGTATTCCATGGACTAGGCGTTGCCGTTCAACTCAGTTTTCAATCGAACGTCGATTTAAAGCAGTGTGAAAAAATACTCAAAGAATTAGATAATGTGGTTTATAAAACTGCGGCCTCCAGTCCAATAACTGATTGCAATCAATCATTTAATTGCACTATTAGTGGTTTGGAACAAGCAGAGAACCAACCGAAAAAATTGCAGTTTTGGCTGATTGCTGATCCATTAAAATATGGGCTGACGGCTAATTACGTGAATGTTGTGGACATTTTGTTAAAATCTTTTTTGTAATCTATAATTACAAGTACTTGTGAAAGTGCTTTCTTTAAAGTAGATTCTTTAACTATATCTATAGGTGCATGGTTTATCAGTGTTTTTCATAAAGAATATACTAAGGAGCGTGGAGACAAAACGTGCGTAATCTGAAACTAATTATTATATTTTGGTTGGCAAGCTTTGCAATGCCAGGGATCAGTTTCGCGTTGGGTTTAGGCGAAATTGATGTCAGCTCATTTCTCAATCAACCGCTTAAAGCTGAAATTGAGGTTATCTCCGCTCGGCCAGGCGAAATTGATGATTTATTGGTCAGCTTAGCGTCAAGAGATTCCTTTGCTCGCGCAGGTTTGTCTCGATCCGAGCATTTATTGGGCTTGCGTTTTGAAGTTAAGAAAAATGAAAACAGTGATCAAGCAACAATCTTAGTTACCACTAAGGACGCCATTAAAGAGCCATTTTTAAATTTTCTAGTTGAGGCGGATTGGTCTAAAGGTCGAGTTCTCAGAGAATTTACTGTATTACTTGATCCACCATTTTTTGCTGATAGTGCAGCACCGGCTCCATCTTCAACTGCCGAAGAAATCGCTGAGCCAATTGTTAGCCATAGCCCTGTGCCTAGTGAAGTTAATACAGCACGATCGACTGTAACGGCAGCCCCCGCGAGTGTTACCAGTAGCGCTGCTCTGGATCGTATTGTTGTTAAAAAAGGTGATGCCTTATGGACTATTGCCAGTCAGTTTAAAGACCCCGAACACAGTATGGGGCAGGTAATGCTGGCGATGCAGCGAGCAAACCCGACGGCATTCTCTAACAATAACATCAATAATTTAAAGATAGGTGCTGTGCTTCGAGCGCCGACTGCTGATGAGTTAGACCAATTAAACAAGCAGGAGGCCTATGCCCTAGTATTAGAGCAAAATGGTCTTTGGGATGCGTATGTTGCAAGTGTAACAGGGACCTCCGTATCGATTGCAAGTGGCAGTGGTAGTAGCGGTGCTGATGGTGAGCAAAATGTAAAAGGTAACTTGAGCTTATTAACGTCTGGTAATGGTGACTCTGAATCAGCTGGTGAGGGCGAAGGGGGTGATGCTCGGGAATTAAAAAATAAATTAGCGTTGGCAGAAGAGCAGCTAGATGCGGCTCGGATAGAAAAACAAGAGATGCAGTCTCGCATTGCAGACCTTGAAGCACGACTTAGTAAGTTCGATGAATTACAAAAAATGGTCGAAATCGAAGATGATAGCCTGGCACAATTGCAGTCAGATCAAGCCAAAGAAGTAGCAATACAGTCAGATCTAACGTCAACCCCTGAAGTGTTAGTAGAGGAAGACACTGTAATCACCCCCCCTGCGGCAGTCATTGTGACTGAAACTAAGCAGAAGGCAGCTTCAATATTTGACGGCATTTTACCACCAGGGATCATCGACCTTATTCCATCTATGAGCGGGTTACTTGATGATCCTATTGCGCTTGGTGGGCTGGGTGGTGTCGCTATTCTATTGCTTGGTCTTATTTTATACCGCAGGAGCAAAAGTGGTGAAGATAAGGACGATGCCTTTATCACTACCCTAGGTGATGTCGATTTAGAAGAAGCTTCCCGTATCGATGATGACCTGACGCCGGTTGAATTTGGTGAAGGTGCGACAAACGATGCTGACAGTAAAATTAATACCTACCTGGTTGTGCCAGAAAATGTCATCGACGAAGACTATAAGTATTCGAATACAGAAGTGACATCTAGTGTGGATTTGGATGAATCTGAACCCGAGGCTGATGACAGTGCTGCACCTGCAGAACAGGATGATGTGCTAAACGAAGTCGATGTTTATTTGGCTTATGGTCTTTATGATAATGCCGAAGAATTATTGAAGCAAAGTCTTGATACTAATCCAAACCGCGCTGACTATCGTTCAAAGTTACTAGATACTTACTTCGCTACGAAGAATGCCGATGGCTTTTCCAATGAAGCCGTGTTGCTTAAAGCAATGGGTAGTGCAGGTGTTCAGTACTGGGAAAAAGTCCAAACAATGGGTTATGAGCTAGCTCCTGACAACGCATTATTTTCAGAGGGTAAGAGTAGTAGTATTAGCGCTGCCGATTTGGAATTTGCAAAGCCTGAAATGGCAGATTTCGACTTAGGTGCTAGTGAAAACGATACAAACTTCTCTGACACCGATTTTAATCTGAGCGAAGATAGGAATGACTTTTCTGATACTCAATCAGCTCAAGACGTTGCAGATACCCTGGAATTTTCTGAAATAGCTGATTTAGAAGATGTCCCAAAGCCTGACAATGACTTGCACGATGAGTTAGGAGCGCTTGAGTTCACGCTTGATGGTGAAGATGATGATGTTGACGATATTAGTGACATTAATTTCGACGTATCTGATGATTTATCTTCTGATAGTGAGCTGAACTTAGATTTAGTTAGTGACGATGATGGCTATGAACCGACCGCTATTATTAATGCTCCTATTGATGAAAGCGTTACGGCCTTGCAGCTAAAAGCTGACCTAAATCAGGGTATGGATGTTATCTCGCCAAGGACCGCTCAAGATGATACTGCTGGTAATGAGGATATTCAGCTTGACCGAGATGAGTCTGGCCAGAAAATAAATTTAGACTCAGATTTACTTGACCTTGGTAGTGATGGTTCATCTGTTGATGTTAAAGAGGACTTGGCGCTAGACGATTTAGATGATTCGATAGATATTAAAGAAGATTCACTCGACTTTGATATGGACCTTAGTCGCGAAAATGAAGATTTTGGCACAGGCACTTTTGCACCAGGCGACTTTGATGATCCAGATGAAACCATGAATTCAGGCGAAGTCGACATTGACGACATAGGTGACTTAATGTTGCCAGATGATGTTGATGAGGTATCCACCAAGTTAGACTTAGCACGCGCATTTATTGACATGGGTGATGCCGAAGGTGCTCGTGGCAGCCTAGAAGAAGTTTTAGCCGAAGGTACTGATGAGCAAAAGGCTGAAGCGTCTGAGCTATTAGAGAAAATATAAATTAATCAATACTTAAAGACACTTACCTAATTGATGTAACTGAAACTTGGCGTATTCTGTACGCCAAGTTTTTTATGTTCAGGATGAACGGTATGTCATGAGCGCATGGATGCGCAGGAGTGATGATGTATTAAATTTTATAGGTTAATTGGTGACAAAATACGCACTCGGCATTGAATACTCTGGCACTGGATTTAGTGGCTGGCAACGCCAAAATCATAGTAAAACGATTCAAGAGCAAGTCGAAAATGCGCTTGGGTATGTGGCTAATCATCCTGTTAAATTAGTGTGTGCAGGCCGTACCGATACCGGTGTTCATGCTGTCGAGCAAGTGGTGCATTTCGAGACTGATGTTATTCGCGATAATCGGGCCTGGGTTCTAGGTGCCAATTGTAAGCTGGATAAAGGCATTCGTCTTAAGTGGATCGTTCCGGTGGACGATAATTTTCATGCTCGGTTTAGTGCTATAGCCCGTTCCTATCGTTACATTATATTAAACACCAAAGTTACTAGTGCTCTGTTTTTTGATAAATTAAGTTGGCAACACCATCCACTCGACCATGATAAAATGTCAGAAGCCGCACAAAATTTAATTGGTGAGCATGACTTCAGCGCCTTCAGAGCGGCGGGTTGCCAGTCGAACACCGCTTGTCGGAACGTTCATGACGTTAGTGTCAAACGTCAGGGTGACGTGATACTCATAGATATCAAGGCGAATGCATTCCTTTACCATATGGTGCGTAATATTGCAGGCAGTCTGATAGAAGTCGGAAAACAAAAAAAGTCAGATCAATGGTTCACTGAAGTATTTGCAGGAAAGGATCGATCAAAAGCGGCCAAAACCGCACCCGCACGTGGTCTATACTTCATTAGAGCTTATTACCCTGATCAATTTAAGCTGCCCTTTGAAGGTAAAAGGCCCGTATTATTTTAACTATTTTACCCTGTAACTTATGGAACCTAACACTCTTATATCAAATACTATTCGGCCTAGCCCCATTCAGACTAGGACAAGAATAAAAATTTGTGGAGTCACCCAACTCAGTGAGGCACTGTTGATTGCTGAACAAGGCGCTGATTCTATAGGTTTAGTTTTTCATCGCAAAAGCCCTCGATTTATAGGATTGGATGCAGCTTTAAAAATTCGTGACGCTATGCCACCATTTGTCACGATCACTGCTTTGTTCATGGATGAAACAGAGGCATGGGTCAGTAAGGTTTTATCCTCTATCAACCCTGATTGTCTTCAATTCCATGGTGAAGAACCTGAGTCTGATTGTGTCCGTTGGAATCAACCTTATATAAAGACGATATCTATGGGTAGTGCGGTCGATGTCGAAGCTTATGCCCAGCAGTATTTTTCTGCTCAGGGATTCCTGTTTGACAGTAACGCTGCTGGACGCCAAGGTGGTTCGGGTGATACATTTGAATGGTCAAAAATACCTTTATCGTTTGACCGTCCGTTGATACTCGCTGGTGGGCTTAACCCAGCAAATGTTGCCGATGCTGTCTCTCAGGTGAGACCCTGGGGCGTTGACGTCAGCAGCGGTGTTGAAGTGTCAAAAGGAGTGAAGGACTTGAACCTAGTCAATCAGTTTTTTCTAGAGGTTAAACGTGGAGATGCAAATGCATGAACTCGACTTTCTTTCTGAATACGAATACCAAATGCTGAACGAAATGAGAATGATGATGAATGCTAAAAATTGGAACGTCGCATGAATTGGTTTGAGAAATTACTACCGTTAACAATACGCACATCTGGTGTTAGCGATAAAAAAGCGGTACCCGAAGGTTTGTGGGCTAAGTGTGTCAAGTGTGACGCCATTATTTACCGTGCTGAATTAGAGCGAAGTCAGGAAGTTTGTACCAAATGTGATCATCACATGCGTGTCCCTGCCAGACGCCGGTTAGATTATTTCTTTGATGCAGAAGAGAAAGTTGAAATTGCGGCCAATCTGGAAGCAGATGATGTACTCAAATTTAAAGATGATAAAAAATATCGAGATAGATTGTCTCAGGCTCAAAAGCAAACGGGCGAAAAAGATGCGCTGATTGTTATGCAAGGCTCGGTTATGGGTGTCGAAATGGTTGCTGCTGCATTCGAGTTTAAGTTTATGGGCGGTTCGATGGGTGGTGTTGTCGGTGAAAAGTTCGTTCGCGCTGTGAACGTCAGTATCGAACATAATATTCCATTAGTGTGCTTTACCGCAAGTGGTGGTGCACGTATGCAGGAAGCCTTGTTTTCCTTGCTGCAAATGGCTAAAACAAGCGCTGCCTTAACGCGGCTCTCAAAGCGTAGGTTACCCTATATTTGTGTTTTAACTGATCCAACAATGGGTGGTGTATCTGCTAGCTTAGCAATGTTAGGCGATATTCATATTGCCGAACCCAATGCCTTGATAGGTTTCGCTGGCCCTCGTGTCATCGAGCAAACCGTTCGGGAAACCTTACCAGAAGGGTTTCAACGCAGTGAATTCTTACTTGAACATGGTGCGGTTGATATGATTGTCGACAGGCGAGAGTTGCGTCAAAAAATCAGTTCGCTATGTACCATGATGATGGGTCAAGCCACGCCCTAGCATTTAATGCTAGTTGCCAGAATTCTTAATATTGAATGGATATTCTGACGTTCAGCCACCTAACCTCAAGTAACCCATAGTAACTAAGATGCGTTTTAACACTTTAGATGAGTGGCTTGATTGGCAGCTACTATTACATTTCAAATCTATAGACCTTGGCCTTGAGCGTGTTTCGACTGTCGCCAACCTGCTTGGCATTAACAAAATCGCCAAGCAGGTTATTACAGTGGCTGGAACGAATGGCAAAGGTTCTACTGTAACCAGCTATGAAGCCTGGTTGCATAATGCAGGCTATTCGGTTGCCAGCTACACTTCTCCTCATTTACTGCAATATAACGAACGTATTAAAATTAATCGCAAAATGGCGACTGACGACATGCTTTGCAGCGCATTTGAAGCGATAGACCAGGCCAGAGGCGATATCCCCCTCACTTATTTTGAGTTTGGGACTTTGGCGGCGTTATGGCTAATGCAGCAGGAGCAGCCAGACTTTGCGATTCTAGAAGTAGGCCTCGGTGGACGATTAGATGCGGTTAATATTATGGATGCTGACCTGGTTCATTTAACCAGTATTGGAATCGACCATCAAAGCTGGTTGGGCGATACCCGCGAGAAAATTGGTTTTGAGAAAGCGGGAGTACTGCGCGAAGGTATCCCGGTTGTTTGCAATGATAGTGAACCCCCACAATCAGTGCTCGATGAAATTAGCCGATTGCACTGTAATAGTTTGCAATACCAGCGTGACTTTGACATGCAGGTAACGGATTTACCTGGTTGTTATCTTTGGAAAGGCCTCGGTCTTGAATATGATCTAACTCCTGTATTGCCGGGAATACATCAAGTGCAAAATTTGGCGGGCGTTGTTGCAGGCCTGCATTTATTGCTTGATGGTAGTCAGATTGGTCCCATTAATGCTGACAAAAACTTTGAAGGCACTGAACTGATTGGTCGTTTTCAAAAAATCAAGACACTATTGCCAGCCAATGTGTATGTCGATGTCGGTCACAATCATGATGCAGCCAAAGCGCTGGCTAAAAATTTGTCGCTCCTGAAGCCAGAAAAGGGACGGCTTATTGTACTGCTTGGTATGCTAGATGATAAAGATAGCCCGAACTACGTTGCCGAGTTAAGTAAGGTAGTCGATGACTGGTGGCTATTAACGCTGGATTGCGACCGGGGCCTCAGCGCAGAGCAACTTCAGGAGCGAATATCCCTCCAAGTGTCAGCGGATGAGCACTTCGAAAACGTCGAGGATTCTTTGGAACATGCACTGTCTTCTTTAAGTAATCAGGATATAATGATAGTCACCGGATCATTTGTAACAGTTGAACTTTTTCTTCGAGCTACCTCGAAAACTCACACTAGCTAAGTCTAACCATGGATCAAAATACCAAACAAAGACTCGTGGGTATTACTGTTATATTCGCGCTAGCGGTGATTTTTTTACCGATGATCCTCGATGGTTCGGGCGTACGAAGAGAAGCTCTAACCGTCGATATCCCCATTCCATTCCAACTCGATGAAAATCCTGAATTCGAACAGAAAATTGTTGAATTGCATGCCAGCGTAGGTGGCCTGCCTACCATTCAGTCAGGATTCATTGACGAGCAATCTATTCTTGTTGGTGAGGTGACTGATAAGCCGGCTGAATTGCTTGCAGAGTCAAAGAAAAGTGAATCTGATCGAACTAGAAAACCAGAAGCCGTTGTTTCGAAGGCAGTCATGGTTACTAAGCCAGATAAAAAACCAGTCAAACAGAAGACCGGTGGTGAAAGTTATGTGTTGCAGGTAGGGAGCTTTGAAGACCATACTAAAGCTATCTTACAACGAGACAAACTCCGAAAATCTAAAATATCAGCTGTATTTGTAGAAAAATTCAGTGCCAACTCTAAGCCTAGCTACCGAGTCAGATTGGGACCTTTTGCGAATAGAGATTTATCAAGAATTGCACAAAATAAGGTCAGGGCCAAACATAATATCGATGGTTTGATTATGAAGTATGAGCAATGACTCAGCATATTCCAGTTACCCCATTTTACCGTTATCCAGCATTAGAGAGATTTTCATGAGTTGGCTTGATTTTATTATTATTGGCATTATCGCTTTATCGGCACTGATCAGTTTGGTGCGTGGTTTTGTAAAAGAATCCATTTCGCTCACCAGTTGGATTTTAGCTGGCTTTATTGCGTTACGCTATTTTGAACCTATGGCAGAGTTACTTGAGCCATATATTTCTTCTCCTACAATTCGTACTGGCAGTGGATTCTCAATCCTTTTTGTCTGTACCCTAATTGTAGGTGCGATTGTTAATTATATGGCTAGCCAAATGGTATCTAAGACAGGATTGAGTGGTACCGATAGAAGTCTGGGAGTTGTTTTTGGTGCTGCACGAGGTGTGCTTATCGTTACCATGGTTGTATTGTTAGCTGGGTTAACGCCTATTCCGACAGAGCCTTGGTGGCAAGAGTCATTGATGGTAGAACACTTTGTTAAACTGGCTGGCTGGATAAAAGAGATTTTACCACAAGATATTGCCAGTCGATTTTCGTTGTAGGAATCTCTGTACAAAGAACCCCATTATAGCGGTGCAGAGATTGCAGTCGCGACTATACTGTTTCAATTACGAATTAATCATTTAGTTAATTCATCAATCATATTTAAGAGCTTAAAACCATGTGTGGACTCATTGGAATTGTAAGTCGTCAATCGGTGGCACAGATCATCTACGACAGCTTGTTAGTGCTTCAACATCGAGGGCAGGACTCTGCTGGTATCGTAGTCTCGGATGGCAAAAAGCTTTGCTTACGAAAGGATAACGGTCAAGTTAGCGATGTTTTTCATACCAAGCATATGTTGCAGCTTGTCGGCAATATGGGCATTGGCCATGTTAGATATCCAACTGCAGGCTGTTCGTCATCGGCAGAAGCTCAACCCTTTTATGTCAACTCACCTTATGGCATCACGCTGGCACACAACGGCAATTTGACCAATGTGGATAAGCTTAAACAAGAGCTTTATGAGTCGGATCTACGCCATATCAATACCGAATCTGATTCTGAAGTATTGTTGAATGTTCTAGCCCATGAATTGCACAAGTCAGGCTCTTTGAAATTAACGGCCGATGATATTTTTACTGCCGTTAGCGAAACCCATAAACGTATCGAAGGTGCCTATGCTGTGGTAGCTATGCTAACAGGCAAAGGCATCATCGGATTTCGTGATCCACACGGCATTCGCCCTATCGTTTACGGTAAACGAGACACAGGTCAAGGCGTTGAATACATGATCGCATCAGAAAGTGTCGCGTTACAGGCGTCAGGGTTCGAATTGATTTCTGACCTTAAGCCAGGTGAAGCGATTTATATCGATGCTGATAACAACATGCACTTAAAACAATGCAGTGAAAATCCTGCTCTCAATCCCTGTATTTTTGAATTAGTTTACCTAGCTCGACCCGATTCAATTATTGATGACATCTACGTCTACAAGGCGCGTTTACGCATGGGTGTGAAGTTGTCTGAAAAGATTCTCAGAGAAATGCCCAATCATGATATCGATGTTGTCATTCCGATACCCGATACCAGCCGTCCTGCTGCGATAGAGCTTGCCTATCATCTGGGCGTGAAATATAGAGAAGGCTTCATCAAGAACCGATATATCGGCCGAACTTTCATTATGCCAGGACAAAAATTGCGGGAACAATCCGTTAGGCGTAAATTGAATGCTATCGATATTGAATTCAAAGGCAAAACAGTCTTGCTGGTAGATGACTCAATTGTTCGAGGTACAACATCAAGACAAATTATTCAAATGGCACGCGATGCAGGTGCCAAAAAAGTATATATTGCATCAGCTGCCCCAGCTGTTCGATATCCGAATGTATACGGCATCGACATGCCCGCAGTGGAAGAGCTAGTGGCACATAATCGTAATGATGAAGAAATCGCTGAACGTATCGGTGCTGACTGGTTAATCTACCAGGACCTGGAAGATTTAATCGACGCGGTCCAAAAAGGCAATCGAGACATCAAAGAATTTGATTGCTCGTGTTTCAATGGCAAGTACATTACAAAGACCATTGACGGCGACTATCTCGACAAAATTAAAAGTAGCAGGAACGATTCCGCAAAAGATGGTGGCGAAGAAAACGTTAGTGTTGCAGGGTTGCATAATAATGCCCCGTGAATGATTGGATCTGTCTCGATGTTATGGAAAGAACTTAGCCATCAGATAGCGCAGAAATTAGGTGCCGATATGGCATTAGTGGGTGAACGACCATTTATCTATGTTGATAGTGCTGGACAATGTCTTCATCATATCGATATCGAACCGAAACGAACTCAGCGTTATGCGATATCCACCGCAGCCGCAGGTGTTGGTAATCTACTTGATAGCTATCAAACGCCGTTTGGTATTCACCGAATTAAACAGAAAGTGGGTGTCGGAGAGCCAAGTGGAATGGTTTTTAAAGCCCGCGAACCGACTGGCCGAATTAGTACCCAAAGCGACAATCAAGATGAAGATGAGATCACTACGCGCATTCTGTGGTTAGATGGTATGGAGAAAGGTATCAATTTTGGTGGTGCCTACGATACTGTCTCGCGGTATATCTATATTCACGGTACCTCGGACGAAAAGCGAATCGGGCAGGCTGTTTCGCATGGCTGTATTCGAATGAAAAATCAGGATGTCATCGAACTGTTTGATGATGTACTGGTTAATGACCTGGTTTTTATAAAATAGGTCGTCATTTGTCAGGTATCAGGTGACAGTTATCTTTTGAATGCTATCAATTTATAAAATGTGGCAGAGACACGACACCTCTTGGTATCGCGCCTGAGTGAGAGCAGTACATGCTTGCTCTAAATTCTTGACACGGCTAAGCCTTCACCGTAATGTTGGGCATAAGCGCTGATTTGTTTCTCGGCTTGCAGGCGCTAGCAGAATTAAACATTTATGATGATTCTGTATTATAAATTTGCTAAAGAGGCGGGTGCTGAAAGTCATAGCATTCTTGTTCCCCTTCCGAGTTATTATTTTTGGAGTTAACTCGTGACAAACCCAACTGACCCAAGCTATCTAACAGATCCAGTGGATCTTTCTGACTTCGCTGATAATGCTCAATCTTACGGTTTTGAGACGCGTGCAATTCGTACCGGGCACTGTCGTACTCATGAACGTGAGCATGGCGAACCCATATTTACCACGTCTAGCTTTGTGTTCGATAGCGCCGCTCAGGCAGCCGCAAGATTCTCGGGCGACGAGCCTGGCAATATCTATGCTCGCTTCACTAACCCTACTACGCAAAACTTTGAACAACGATTGGCTACGATGGAAGGTGGCGAAAGCTGTATCGCGACTGCTTCTGGCATGGCTGCGATTATGACGATTTGTGTTGGTTTGCTGAAATCAGGTGATCACATCGTTTCATCGAGATCGGTGTTTGGCACTACAACCGTTTTATTCGAACGTTATCTGTTGAAGTTTGGCATTGACACGACCTTTGTTAATTTGACTGATATCGAAGACTGGAAATCAGCGGCTCAATCGAATACACGACTATTCTTTTTAGAAACGCCATCAAATCCACTAACAGAAGTTGCTGATATTCAGTTATTGGCTGATCTAGCGCACAACAATAATAGTCTTCTCGTGGTCGATAATTGCTTTTGCACGCCAGCATTACAAAAACCACTTAAATTCGGAGCTGATTTAATTGTACACTCAGCGACTAAGTATCTTGACGGACAAGGTCGAACTGTTGGCGGAGCGGTGGTCGGGAATCAGCAGCTGGTTGGTGAAGAGTTGTTTGGTGTTGTTCGAACCACAGGACCTACCATGAGCCCGTTTAATGCATGGAACGCTTTGAAAGGACTAGAAACCCTGTCGTTGCGCATGAAGGCACATTCTAAGCAGGCGATGATTTTGGCGCAATATCTCTCCGATCATCCAAATATTGAGCGCGTATTTTATACTGGCTTGCCATCGCATCCTCAGCACGAATTAGCCAAACTGCAACAAAGTGGCTTTGGTGGCGTCGTTTCTTTTATTGTTAAAGGTGGTCGTGAAAAAGCCTGGAATGTAGTCGACCAGACCAGCATGCTGTCTATTACCGCCAATTTGGGTGATGTCAAAACGACCATTACTCATCCAGCAACCACAACACATGGACGATTAAGCCCTGAGCAAAAACAATTAACCGGAATCACCGATGGTTTAATTCGCGTGGCAGTAGGACTCGAATCGATAGAAGATATTATTGCCGATTTGAGCCGGGGACTGGATTAAGTCCATTGGGTGCCCATTGACAGAGCGTAATCTATATTGGCTTACAGAAGCCGCTTTATTGGAGTCGAATCCAAGGCGTAAATGTAAGCTCACTTTTGCGCTAGCTGCGAAATGGCAACAATCTCGGTTATCACGTATTGATGAGGCTGAAAGCTTTGCATCCAAAATTCCAGCACCTACAATTCTGGCGCTTGATATTCCCGGTCAACCGGCTTTACCCAAACTTGTAAACCCAAGGCAGCTAAAGCGGAGAAGCATGTCAAGTGCGGCAGGGCGGATTGGTTTTTTGCAGGCTTTTGCTCATATTGAATTCAATGCGATCAACATAGCACTGGATGCGGTTTACCGGTTTCGACAAATGCCGGTGCAATATGTCAGTGATTGGCTACTGGTTGCAAGTGAAGAGGCGAAGCACTTCCTGTTACTCGATGACTGTCTCACCGAGAGAGGATCATTTTATGGAGAACACGATGCTCACCGTGGATTATGGGACATGGTGTGTAGAACGCGCCACGATGTCCTACACCGCATGGCACTCGTGCCACGGGTTATGGAAGCTAGAGGCCTTGATGTTACGCCATCCATGATTAAGAAATTTGGTGAGGCTAAAGATTTACGAGCAGTCGAGATTTTAGAAATCATCTACAAAGACGAAATTGGCCATGTTCGAATCGGCAACTTCTGGTATCAAACCCTGTGCGATGAACGCAAACTCGATCCTACCCAGACATTCAGCGAGCTGGTGGATTTGTATATGGGAGGAAAGCTGCGAGGGCCATTTAATTGGCCTGCCAGACTAGAGGCAGGTTTTGACGCGGCTGAGTTGAAAGCACTGGAACAAAAAGAGCTCGATTCAGAGAACGTGTAAAAGCACATTCCGCCAAACTGAACTTAAGGGCCCATCTTAAAAAAGTGCATTTATAGAGATGCCGAAAATAAATTGGAGATACCATGCGAGACTGGATCAACCAGGCAGTAAAAATAATTGAGTCAGATCAACAGCGCTCGGTTGATACGCATTTGGTAAAACTCAATATTCCTGCATTTCAAAATATCGATATTTACCTAAATGACGAAAGCACGCATCCGACCGGAAGCCTCAAGCATCGGTTGGCGAGGTCATTATTTCTTTATGCCCTGTGTAATGGCTGGATCAAACAAGACACGCCCATTGTCGAGGCGTCCTCTGGAAGTACAGCCGTGTTGGAAACTTATTTTGCTCAAATGATTGGCGTACCATTTATCGCAGGTACGCTCCGAATCTGCCTTACTAGCCGACAAAGTGGGAGGCTATTTTATGGATCAATTTACTTATGCCGAACGCCCAACCGACTGGCGCGGAAATAATAATATCGCTGAGAGCATTTTTAAGTAAATGGAACAAGAGCCGCATTCTATCCCGCATACCGTCCTGATGAGTGCTGGCACGGGCGGCACCTCGGCCACGCTCAGGCGATATTTTCGTTATAAGGCCTATCCAACGCAATTGGTGGTGGTTGACCCCGAAAATTCAGTGTTTTTTGACTATTATCACATCCGTGAAAAAGACCTCTGTGCTGACGTTGGCAGTCGAATTGAAGGTATCGGTCGCCCCCAGGTAGAGCCTTCATTTCAGGCTGATGTGGTTGATCGAATGATTCGAGTGCCGGACGCTGCTAGTATCGCTATCA
>JBLILW010000040.1:0-14913 GCA_047638435.1 Urechidicola sp. | reverse complement strand
TACCATACCTTAAGGGAAATTAGCGCCCATTACTTTTGGGGTGACTCGAAGTTCCTCGATAACAAGTCGGACTGGCTTGCTAATAGCTTTACGGATTTGTGCGTCAGCGCCAGAAAAGTTCAGGTGAATTACTTCCTACCCAAACAATACGACCAGGTATTGTTTGTCGAAAACCTAGACACCTATCATCAACTGATTCAAAAGCGATGTGATTTGACGCAAACCTTAGCCATTGTTTATGCAGCTGGCTTTCGGTTAACCGCATCTCGAATCCGAACGCAGGACGGCGTGAGTTTGCATGAGGCCGCGCAGAGCCAAGGCTGCTCTCAAGCCAAATCTCAACTAAAATCGGAAACCTTCATCGACTGGTGGTTTGGAGCGGAAGTGGGCAATCTGCCCTGTTTTTTCTGGGGCGATTTCGACTTCTCTGGCATGGGTATTTTAAAACTATTACGACATCAATTTAATGATATGCAGCTTTGGCAGCCAGGTTACCAAGCAATGCTACAACAGGTTGAAGCGGGCAATGCCCACCCTATGTCATTGAGAGATAAGTCAGGTCAGACTGACCCTGTCGAAACAGGCTGCGACTACGCCGACACGGTGATATTGCCATTGTTACGCCAACACCAAAGCTGCTTTGATCAGGAAGGCATTGATCTGGATGCGCTGCGATAATTGCACAGGTCAGGGCGACAAATACTTGCTCGGCACTTACCCACGGTGGGGTAAGTGATACTGGATTTATTTAGGTCGGCAGGTGTAGAGTTAAGACGACGTTAGGCTATATTTATCACGAAGGAAAATGACATGAAAGCAGGCAGTTTTATTAAAGATGCGTTAGTCCCAGTGGTCTCCGTTGCAACTGCGGCGATGGTTGCTTGGCTCAACTACAGTGTCGATGAACGCGATCAAAAGATTCAGATGGAATTAAACCAAATTAATTCAAAGGTAACGCTGAACAAAGAGGAACGTAGCGAACGTGAAAGCAAGCAGGAATTTAATCTAAAAATATACGAAATTGTGGTCGAATCTCTGGAAGAGAAAAACGTAAATAAACAGGAAGCTGCCAAAGTTTTCGTTGTTGCGATGGTTGAGGACCCGTTAAGGTCTTCTTTACTAAGTGTACTCAAACAAGGAGGTGAGCCTGAGGTGAAAGCGAAAGTCAGCCAAATCCTAGAGGCAGAGCAAAAGTATAAAACTCAGACCGGATCCTTGATAAATATTGCCGCTGACTCCGCTGTATCGTCGTTTCAATGGGGGGAGTGGGATTTTGATATTTTCTGGTGCAGCGTATCAGGAAGCACGGCAAAGCAACAAGCGAACTTAATTGGTGAACAATTATTAGCTGAAGGCGCCAAAGGACGCGTCCGAATCAGAGAGCTACCCGAATCGATAAATGCCAAAGCGGGGTTTCAAATTAGTGGCTATGGTATTCGTCAGAATGATAATCCAGCAGAAATAAAGACAGCAGTGGCTCTCAAAAAGCTGTCTGAATTAGCGCTAAAAAATAGTGATATTAAAGCAACCTTCGACGTGAGCTTTTCTGACCAAAGTACAGCTTGGTACATTAGTGCCTTTGTTTGTCCAGTAACCGAGTAATCGTGTTTGGTAGGTTGCAGCGATAGAGTTAACGGCTAGAGTTTTCATTCATTAAAGCTGACCACTATGGTAATCATTAACAGCTTGGCGGAGTTCGGCTTGAGTGTTCATGACAAATGGACCACCTCTGGCAATAGGTTCGCCCAATGGTAAACCGGCAATGAGCAGAAATTGCGCAGCCTGTTTTGTCGCCTTGAGAACCAGAGATTTTCCTTTAGTGAGCACGGCTAGTTGGTCTTTCCCTATTAATACTGCTTCTTTGTGTTCATTTAATAAACTCACTTCACCTGTGATGACGTAAATGAACGCATTGTGTTCTGGTGGGAGGGTTTCAGTGAATTCGGCATTGGCTTTCAGTTTGATATCGAAATACAGCGGATCGGTTAAGGGTTGTGCGACTGGGCCAGTGGTACCTTGAGATGTTTTGCCGGTGATGACTTTGATGCTGGCATTGTTACGGTTCTCGGTCGGTATGTCTCCTTGGTCATATTCCTGATATTTCGGTGCTGTCATTTTGTGTGATGCGGGTAGGTTGATCCACAGTTGGAAGCCTTCGAGCAGACCATTTTCTTGTTCGGGCATTTCGGAGTGGATGATGCCTTTGCCCGCAGTCATCCATTGCACGCCACCCGGTGCGATGACGCCTTCATTGCCCGCATTGTCTTTGTGGCGCATACGGCCATTGAGCAGATAGGTGACGGTTTCGAATCCTCGGTGTGGGTGTGACGGGAAACCTGCAATATAGTCGTTTGGGTTATCTGAACGGAAGGCATCTAGTAGTAAGAATGGATCAAGTTCCATGAGTGTGGGTTGGCCGATAACGCGCACTAGTTCGACGCCGGCACCGTCGGTCGTGGGCATGCCGGTGACGACTCTGGCGACTTTTCGGGATGATGTTTCAGCATTGTTTCTATTCATTACTATGCGGCGGCTGTCAGAATGGGTAAGTCGTCAATCTGTTGTTGTGCTTTTTTGACGCTGTTGTTGGCATCGATTGCCATTTGGTCGGCGGCGATTATGTTGATGTGTTCGATGCCTATGAAGCGAAATACCTGCTTTAGATAATCGCTGACAAAATCCACTGGGCTTTGCAACGGTACACCACCAGTGGTGATGATTATATCAACCTGTTTGTTTTTTAGCAGTCCGACGGGTCCTTCGTTGGTGTATTGAAAGGTGACGCCTGCTCGACAGACTAAGTCTATCCAGGCTTTTAGGGTTGCGGGTACGCCAAAGTTGTACATGGGAGTGGTGATTATGATTCTGTCAGCGTGTTGAAGCTCTTTTATGAGGGTGTCAGATAAATTGAGCTGTTGTTTCTGTTCGCTAGTGCGTTGATCTGCTGGTGTAACGTTAGCATTGACCCAGTGCTCGTCAATAAATGGGAGGCCATGGTTTAGGTTGCGTTGGTTAATATGTGCGTCGGGGTAACTTTGTTGGAATTTTTCAGTTAGCTTGTCTCCAAGCATTTTACTGCCTGAGGTCAATGCATTGGCACTGGCATCAATTCGTAGTATTCGTTTCATTTTGAAAGTCCTGTTTATTATAATTGTGAAAGATAGTATTAATTTTTATTATCATTGTTCTAACCATATAGATAAACTGCCATTATTGAAAATCTCTGTTCAGGTTTTGAGAACAATATGAATAAATTCGAAGAGTTAGAGGCATTTGTTTCTGTGGTTGATAGCCATAGTTTTAGTGCGGCGGCGGATAAACTGGGTGTTGCCAAGTCGTCACTGAGTAAACGTGTGAGTGAACTGGAAAAAAGGTTAGGTGTGCAGTTAATGCAGCGCACGACACGTCGATTGTCACTAACCGATTCAGGCAGACATTTTTATCAGCGGGCGGTAACTGTGCTGGCTGATCTGAATGAGGCGGAGCAAATTGTGTCGGATGCTCAGGTCGGCTTGATAGGCAAAATTAAGCTAACCGCACCGCTTGGGTTGGGTGTTGGTCAGCTCTCAAAGCCGATAGCAGAATTTATGCAGTTGCATCCCAGAATAGAAATTGACCTAGACTTGAATGATAGACAGCTGGATTTAGTGGATGAGGGTTTTGATCTGGCGATTCGGGTCGGTGATTTGCAGGACTCGAGCCTGATAGCTCGCAAGCTTGCTATGGTTGGTTTTGCAGTTTGTGCCAGCCCAGCGTATATGGAAACTCATGGGGCACCAGAGCATCCCTCTGAGTTAGTCGGCCACGAGGTGTTGGTTTACAGCAATGTATCGACCAGTGAGCAATGGAGTTTTAACTGTCAGGGTAAGCGTGTGTCACCGAGAGTAAAAGCACGCATAAGCGCCAATAATGGTGAGGCCCTGGCTAATTTAGCTAGGCAAGGGCTAGGTATTGTGAACGGCCCTTTGTTTTATTTGCAGGAATTTATCGATAGCGGTGAGTTGATTCCAATATTAATCGATTATCCCAGGCAGGCGGTCGGCATCTACGCCGTTTATCCGCCCGGCAGGCTGGTATCCCGCAGGGTAAAGATGTTGAGTGATTATCTCTTGGCGTATTTTAGAGAAGCTCTGTTGTTGCACTGATAGACGCAGCCCCTAACAAATCTATATACTGCCAACACATTTTTTCAGGATTAACACGTGAGTATAAAATCAGATCGTTGGATACGGCACATGGCCGAAAATGAAGGCATGATCGAGCCATTTGAGGCGGGTCAGGTGCGTGAATCGGATGGCAATAAAATTATTTCCTATGGCACATCAAGCTATGGCTATGATGTACGCTGCGCGAATGAATTTAAGATTTTTACAAATATTAATTCGGCCATAATCGACCCTAAGAATTTTGATGATAATAGTTTCGTCGATGTCAATTCGGATGTTTGTATCATCCCACCTAACTCATTTGCTCTCGCTCGTACGGTTGAATATTTTCGTATTCCACGAAGCGTGCTGACCGTTTGTTTGGGTAAATCGACCTATGCCCGTTGTGGCATTATTGTTAATGTCACCCCCTTAGAGCCAGAATGGGAAGGCCACGTGACGTTGGAGTTTTCTAATACGTCGCCACTGCCAGCTAAAATTTACGCCAATGAAGGCATTGCTCAAATGCTGTTCTTCGAGTCAGACGAAACCTGTGAGACGTCTTATAAAGATCGCGGTGGGAAATATCAGGGGCAAAAGGGCGTTACACTGCCAAAGACTTAAAAGTCCTCTAAAAATGTACTTTTTCCGCGATTGCGGGGGCTCCATGTTTTCTCGCTTAGATGCCCATAGTCCTAAGGCACTTATTGCCATGGATGGCATGTATGCTGTTTTTGCAGAAGCAAAAAACAGTCACGAATAAATCACTGTTTTTAGAGGCACTCTCAATGCTTTCTGTCAGGTGTGGGTGCTAAGATCGAGTACCTGCCAATTTCTCTCAGTCGCAATGGCTGAAAGCTTTTCATCAGGATTGACGGCTACCGGTGTGGCTACCTGTTCTAATAACGGCAGGTCGTTTATCGAGTCGCTATAGAAGTAGCTATTGTTGAGTGAATGGTTGGTGTTTTTTAGCCACTCGATTAATGCCGTTACTTTTCCTTCCTTGAAAGTTGGCGTGCCCAGATAGCGGCCAGTGTATTGATTGTCGATAATTTCGGGCTCGGTGGATAATATTTGGTCTATGCCTAGCAACTGGGCGATTGGTGCAGTTATAAATAAGTTGGTTGCGCTGATAATAATAAGCTCGTCGCCTTGTGCGCGATGTTTGTCGAGCAATGCTTGTGTTCCCTTTGCAATAATAGGTTTTATCCAGTTGGTGACGTAATCGCTACGCCAGGCATAAAGCTGGTTGATGGAGTAATGGGTCAAAGGTTTAAGTGCAAATTTCAGGTAAACCTCATTGTCTAAATCGCCCCGTAGATAATCATCCAGAAAAGCCTTGTTCTCGCGCTGGTAAACATCGGCATCGACAATTTTGTTTGCTACCATGTATTCACCCCAGAGATAGTCGCTATCGCCATCGAGTAGGGTATGGTCGAGATCAAAAATTGCTAATGCCATAGTGGAAAGCCTCGCGACTGGTTGGTGTGAGTGAAATAGTGTGTAAAAATAGCGGTTCGAATTTTAAACGATTTATTGAGAAGAAGCGACGTGATCGACGTAGATGGGTACAGAGCAAATGTAGGCATTATCCTGTGCAATCAATTGGGTCAGGTGATGTGGGCAAAGCGAATTGGTCAAGATGCCTGGCAGTTTCCGCAAGGCGGTATATCGGCTGGTGAGACGCCGGTTGACGCAATGTACCGTGAATTATGGGAAGAAACAGGTCTACAGGAGGATGATGTTGATATTCTGGCTTCGACTAACAGTTGGTTGCGATACAAGTTACCTAAGCGATTGATCCGAAAAAATTCATCGCCACTTTGTATTGGGCAAAAGCAAATCTGGTTTTTATTACATTGCCAATCAGACGAAGGTAAGGTTGATTTGAGAGCTTCGGGTAAGCCTGAGTTTGATCATTGGAAATGGGTCGATTTTTGGCATCCTGTTGAAAACGTTGTGTTTTTTAAACGTCGTGTTTACCATTGTGCGTTGGTTCAGTTACAGTCTTACTTGCCAATTGTGCTCGAATCAGCTAATAATGAAACTTCTTTAAGCGTCTAGTCTCGAGTTCTGAAGGCTAAGGGAATCGTGAGTTACCCTTTAGGGAATTACTGCTCCCGAAATAATTAAGTTGGTAATAGAATCGCCTGTCTTCTTTCTGTATCTCGAATTTTTCGTACCTTATAGATAAGTGAAGTTGATAGGTATTTGGATCATATTTAATCGTTAATTTTTAGTTCAGGGAATTATTTAGTGTCATCAATGCTCAACAGGCTACAGCGTATTGTTCAGGCAGTTAGCCATGCTCCTGATATTGAACGTGCGCTCGATTTGATCGCTGAAAGACTGATAATAGATTTGGTAGCTGATGCCTGCACTATTTTTCTGGCATCCACGGATGACTCTGAAGAGTTGATCTTAAAGTCCAGTCGAGGACTCAATCCGGATATTATTGGTAAAGTGACGCGGCGTTTTGGTGAGGGCATTGTTGGCCTCATTGCTGCTAGAGCGGAGTCTATTAACCTGACTGAGGGTATGAAGCATAAGCGCTTTATCCTTGTGCCTAATTCGGGCGAAGACAGGTTCCCTATTTATCTCGGTGTGCCCATCATTTCGAACCGAAAAGTTTTGGGCGTTATCGCAGTGCAAAGAGCTGAGGGCGCTTTTCAGGAAGATGACGCGGCTTTTCTCAATACTTTAGCCGCGCAGTTAGCAACGTCAATTGAGCATGCCGAAAGCCAGGGTCGATTTAAGTTAATGGGCAGTGGTGCTGTTGAGTCGGTGACACATGTTGTAAAAGGTGTGGCAGCGGCGCCTGGCATGGCTATTGGTGAGGCGATTGTACTTAATCGAGGGGTCAATTTAACCTCTGTGCCGAACAAGTTGGATAGCGATCCTAGCAGCGAATCTAGGAGCTTTAATGATGCTATTCGGAATGTTAAGGAAGAATTGACGACACTGGCCGTAACAATGCGTCATTCGTTACCAGAAGAAGAATGTGCATTATTTATTGCATATGCACAAATGCTGAATGGCGGATCATTGATTGACGATACCTTGCGCGATATCGAGAAAGGCAATTGGGCGCCAGCCTGTTGGCGGGATACGGTTGAAGCGCATGCGCGTATTTTCGAGCAAATGGAGGATCCGTATCTAGCCGAAAGAGCAAATGATATACGTGATCTTGGACACCGCGTGTTGCGTAAGCTGATGCTTGAGCAAAGTACGTTGATTGATTTCCCTGATCAAACAATACTGGTTGGGGATGAAATTTCCGCCATTGATCTAGCTGATGTCCCTGCCGATTGTCTGTGTGGCATCGTATCGGCGCATGGTAGTGGTGCTTCTCACGTCGCGATATTGGCGCATGCGCTGGGTATTCCAGCAGTAATGGGTATCCCTAATTTACCTGTTAAGCAAATGAATGGCTTGAAAGTGGTGGTTGATGGCTATAGTGGCACCGCTTATATCGACCCGAATCAAGAAGTACTGGCAGAATATTCTACTTATTTTGCGGAAGAAGCTGAAATAGAGCAGGACTTGTTGAGTCTGAAGAATGAGCCAGCAGCGACCAGCGATAACCATGCTATTTCACTGCGGGTTAACTCTGGTTTGATGGCCGATCATACCCCATCACTGCGCAGTGGTGCAGAGGGAGTCGGCTTATACCGGACCGAAATTCCGTTCCAGATCAGGGACCGTTTTCCCAGTGAGGACGAACAGTACACTATTTATAAAAATGTACTCGAGACTTTCGGCAAGTTACCAGTAGTGTTGCGAACATTAGATGTTGGCGGAGATAAACCATTGAGTTATTTTCCAATTAAAGAGGCAAATCCATTTTTGGGGTGGCGCGGCGTTCGAATTACGCTCGATCACCCAGAGATTTTTATTACCCAGGTACGCGCGATGCTGCGAGCCAATATTGGTCAGGGTAATTTGGAAATATTGCTGCCGATGATTAGTGGCAGGAAGGAGCTGGACGAGTCTCTGACTTTAATACGTCGCGTGAAAGATGAGATCGAGGAAGATTTTGATCAAGTCATCGACATGCCGCCGATTGGCGCCATGATTGAGGTGCCTTCCGCTGTCTATCAAATTGAAGATATTTGCAGTGTTGCCGATTTTGTGTCTGTCGGTACCAATGACTTAACCCAATATTTGCTTGCTGTAGATCGTAACAATGAGAATGTCGCCGATTTATTTTCGTCGCTTCACCCCGCCGTATTAAAGGCATTAAAACAAATCGTTGTGGGTGCTGGTTACTCTAATACTCCAGTGAGTGTTTGTGGTGAGCTGGCCGGTGATCCGTTAGGTGTTATGGCGCTGTTAGGCATCGGTATCGATAGTTTATCGATGAGTACGGGTAGCTTACTAAAAGCCAAAAAAGTAATTAAATCCTTTAGCATGGCCGAGTTGAAAACAATGTTTGAGATCGCTGTCAAAATGTCAGACTCATCCGATGTCCGTCTAATTTATACCGAACAGTTAGATGCAAGAGGGCTCGGCGGATTAATACGCGCAGGTAAGTAACGAGAAGCAAATCCGGCTCAATCGCTTGTTGAGCCAGGTTCCTAATGTTATTGATTAAGTTAAAGGCGCCCTTAGGCTATTAGCCCCTTCCGTTTGGAACCACTTCATAGCCTGCTTCTTCAGGTTCATCATCCACCAATTCATCAGGGAAGCCATCTGCGAGGATAGACAGTCCAGTCGCATCTTCAAGGCGTCGGATAATATTGGGTGATAACTCGCGTTCGCCGTAACGCTCGATGCCATCGTTAAAGATATCCACCATAACTGGGCTGATATCCAATGGTACGTTATGGCTTTCAGCTATCTTATGGAATAACCCGATATCCTTCTTGACCAGGTCCATGGTGAATGAAATATCCCGGCCGCCATTTAGAATGACCTGACCTTCGGTTTCAGCCACGAACGAAGTGCCTGATGAAATTGTGATGGCTTCATAAGTGGTTGCCATATCTATGCCAGCCGCTTTCATTGTTACCATCGCTTCACACAAAGTGATTAGATTGGCTGTTGCCAAATAGTTAGTCATTACCTTCAGTACAGAAGCTGATCCGATCGGTCCAGTGTGGAGTACGCGCCGGCCTAATGTGGTTAGCATTGGAAGCATGCGTTCAAAGGTGTCTCTATCACAGCCAGCAAATATAGAAATATTACCTGTGGCCGCACGATGGCAACCACCAGAAACGGGGCATTCGATCGCTGAAGCGCCTTTTGCGTGAACCAACTTAGCTAACCGCTTTACTTCGCTTTCGTCAGTTGTAGACATTTCAGCCCATATCTTGCCTTCGCTTAAACCAGCAAGAATGCCATCTTCGGCTTCCATTACCTGTGAGCAAGCGGCGGGTGAGGGTAAGCAGGTAATAATGACGTCACATGTCTCAGCTAATTCTTTGGGGCTATTTTCCCAGCTAGCGCCTTGATCCACAAATGATTGTACGAGATCTTTATTTAAATCTCGAACCGATAGTTCATAGCCATTTCTGAGAATTGATCCTGCTAGTTTCCCACCAACATTGCCAAGTCCGATAAATCCGATCTTCATATGATATCTCCTGTCATTATTTAAATTGTATTACTAGACGATTGCTAAGTTCGTCTTTTTGCTTGGAAGTAATTATTACGGTATTGAATCCTAAAGAAAAACAATTAAAATTGCCCATAAGACCCAAAATTTTTTATAGGTAGAACGATGCAATCACGTCTCCCCAATTTGGTTTGGCTGCGTACATTTGAGGCTGCGGGCCGACTTTTAAATTTCACTCAGGCGGGTGCCGAGTTAGGTTTAACACAGACTGCCGTCAGCCAGCACATTAAAGCACTGGAGTCGGTGCTCGGTTGTCAGCTTTTTCAGCGTAAACCACGACATTTAGTCTTGACTGGCATGGGGCAAGCTTATGTGCATTCGGTTCGCAAGTCGTTAGCGGATATTAATTTATCGACCACTAGCTTATTCGGCTCATTATCCCAGCAAACGATTACGGTTAGGGCTCCGATTTCAACTGTCGCACTTTGGCTTACGCCACTACTACCGCAATTTACAGCGCTTTACCCAGAAATAAATATTCGGCTTATTTCAGTTATATGGGCTGGTTCAGCGTCAGTCGAAGATGTCGACGTGGACTTGCGTATAGGTTATGGCGATTGGTCAGGTTTGCAGGTAGAGAAAGTGTCGCAAGAAACTATTGTGCCCATTTGTGCTGCTGCGACTTTACCCGTTATCAATCATCCGGTTGACTTATTGAATAGCCCCTTGATTCATATATTGGGGCATGAGGATAATTGGGCTAGATTTTTTTCGACCCATGAACTCAGTATGGATAGTGTGCAAATGAGATATTCGGTCGATACCACGATAGCAGCGCTAGCGCTTGTCTCTGCAGGGGTTGGGGTCGCAACAATACTGACTCGTTTTGCTAAAACAGCTTTAGACTCAGGTTCAAAAATTGCTATGGTCGCAGCACCAATCCACTTTCCTCAATCGCATTATCTGATCAACTCCTTGGCTCACAGCCCGCAAAGGCCAGAGGTAGAATTGTTCAAAACTTGGTTAAAGTCTCAGTTTGAACATGAGACTGACACAATTGCTTAGACAATATAGTTGTGGATGGATCACCAATCACCTTTATCATAAAAACTAAATTGGCTTAACTACCGCCAATATAACCACCACAAACAAAATGAGGACTGGCAATTCGTTAAACCAGCGAAACCAGATATGGCTGCGAGGGTCATCGCCAGCTTCGAGTTGTTTAATGACGCGGCCACAGTAAAAATGATAAATAACTAATAAAACGACGAGTGCAATTTTGATCTTAAGCCAGAACATTTCCGCATAAGCGACCCACGCGTAATCGAATGTTAGCCAAGCGCCAAATACTATCGTGAGCACCATCCAAGGTGTGATGAAGCGGTATAGTTTTTTTTCCATTAAACCAAGGTGTGCTTTGATTGAAGCGTCGGTGGTCATGGCATGATTGACGAATAATCGGGGTAAATAAAAAATCCCCGCGAACCATGCGACCATGAAAATTATATGCAGTGCTTTTATCCAGATCATTAGTGGCTTCTGTTGTGAATTAATTAACGAAGTTTGATGTGTTCAGCGATTGGTATACTAGTATCTGCCATCGCGAACTATGTATAATGGTCATCTTTAAAAATGCACTTTTTTGGCGATTACTGCTGTGGCCTTGTGGCCTCTAGTGTTGGCAGCTCCGTTATCGAACTCTCATGTACCTAAAGTACACTCCGGTTCTACACGCGGCGCTTCCTTGCATTCACGAAAAAAATCACTATTTTTAGAAACGCTCTAATGTTACGTTAATTTTAACCCAAATATTGAATCTTATTAAATGATTAAAGTAGGTATTGTTGGCGGCACAGGTTACACCGGTGTCGAACTTATTCGTTTAATTGCGAATCATAATGATGTACAGATCGAGGTTGTTACCTCGCGTTCGAATGCTGGCACCCCAGTGTCTGATGTTTATCCTAATTTACGTGGACGTATTAGCTTGGTATTCATTGAGCCAACGCTTGAGGCCTATAAAAATTGTGACCTTGTGTTTTTTGCAACGCCTAATGCCACTGCCATGTTACAGGCGCAAGCACTATTGGATGCTGGAATCAAAGTCATCGACTTGGCAGCTGACTTTCGTTTCAAAGATGTTGATCTGTGGCAAAAATGGTATGGTGCAACGCATGCTTGCCCAGACTTGTTGGCGCAAGCTATTTATGGCTTACCAGAACTAAATCGTGATCAGATAAGGTCAGCGAGCTTGGTTGCAAATCCCGGTTGCTACCCAACATCGGTAATTTTAGGGCTATTACCATTGCTTAAAAATGGCCTCATCGAACCGTCTAGCATTATTGCTGATTGTAAATCTGGCGCTAGTGGTGCAGGACGCGGTGCCAATGTCGCCACGTTGTTTAGTGAAGTGACCGAGTCGGTAAAGGCTTATGGCACCGCAGGGCATCGCCACCTGCCGGAAATAAGACAAATTCTAAAAACTGTTAATGCGGACTCTAATTTGGTGTTCAGCCCACATTTGATGCCAATGATCAGAGGTATTCATTCTACAATATATGCTGATGCAATTGGCTCAGCAGAAAATTCCGTAGAAAAGGTCCAGCAGATTTTCGAGCAAGCCTACAAAGATGAACCATTTGTCGATGTCATGCCATCTGGCTCTCACCCAGAAACTCGTTCAGTCAAAGGTGCGAACACCTGTCGCATAGCGATACATTATTTAGAAGAGAATAATAAGTATGTAGTTTTGTCGGTTATCGATAATTTAGTGAAGGGTGCCGCAGGTCAGGCTATCCAAAATATGAACTTGATGTTTGGGTTTGAAGAGGATGCCGGTTTGCAATCATTGGGAATGATGCCTTGAGCCTGTTGCATAGGGGTTTTCAGGTCAGGCGGTACAAGCCTTGGAAAATCTGGTTAGGCGTTTTTTTTGTCGCGTTATTGTTATGTTTGTTTTTCATACTCGGTCAGGCTTACCAGTCTTATGAGTTGTCATATTTTAAGTTAGAAAGAGAGACGCTGGTTAGTCATATTGATGAGATCGAGTCTCGAAACCATAATTTAGTTAAAAAGAACGCCCAGTTGTCGAGTTCGAGTCGAATTGAACATGATGCCTACGTACTAGCAAATCAGACGATCATAAAATTGCAACAAAAGTTGCTAGAGCAAGAAGAGGAACTGGTTTTTTATCAGAGTATTGTTTCACCGAAAGATGTCGCTCTGGGTATTAACTTACAAACATTCGAAGTTAAACGAAAGGCCAAGGAAAGTGTGTTCAGTTATAAAATGGTGCTGACCAAACGTGGCAAAGGCACGAAAAAGATCACAGGCACTGCAACCGTATTGATTCGTGGAGAAGACAACGACGGTAAGCGAGAGCTTATATTGTCAAAAATTGACCTTGATAAATCAGAAAAAGATACCAACTTCTCTTTCCGGTATTTTCAGGTTTTTGAAGGTGAGTTTTCTTTTGTTGAGAACTTTGTGCCGTATGAGCTAGAAATTGGTATTGTTTCCACAACAAAAAAGATAAAGTCGTTTACCGACAGCATTTTATGGGCAAGAGTTTTGTCCGAGGACAGTTAATATGTTTGGCAAAAAAAAGGCGTTTCACTCTGCTCGAATTGACACATTAGTAGGGAAGGGTACCGAAATAAGAGGGAACTTGGCATTTACTGGTGGGTTACATGTCGATGGTAGGATTATTGGCAATGTTGTGGCTGAAGAAGGTAGTTCTGCCATTCTTATTCTCAGTGAGTTTGGTCGAATTGAAGGCGAGGTCAGGGCGCCTAATATGGTCCTGAACGGTGAGATTGTTGGTGATGTATATGGTTCTACTCGAGTCGAACTGGCACCTAAAGCGAGGATTAAAGGTAGCGTTTATTACAATCTCTTAGAAATGTCGATTGGTTCCGAGGTTAACGGTGGGCTACTGCATCGTCCGCCAGACGGTAACCCGCAACGTGCGTTAGAAGACAAATCAGCTCGTAGCAAGGTGCAAGAAAGCATCGGATCGAATGAAAATGAAGTAAAAGAATAGCAGAGCCTCTCTCGATTTTTCGGCAGCTAATTTTATCCAATAAGAATAGTTGACTAAAATAGTCGGGAAAGTTAAGGTCGGATTAAATTACACAGAGGTTACTATTGTGAATATTACAATTGATGCGAATTTTGGGTCGATGATTAAACCCATCGTTAGTACTGTTTTAGACTTTTCAGATGCAGCTGCTCGAAAGGTTAAAGCGCTAACTGAAGAGGAAAGCAATCCTAGCCTTAAGCTTCGAGTATCCGTTTATGGCGGTGGTTGTTCAGGATTTCAATACACTTTTTCTTTAGATGAAGAGGTGAAAGAAAGCGATAAAACGGTTGAGAATCAGGGCGTAACCCTAGTAATTGACCCTATGAGCTACCAATATTTGGCAGGCTCAGAGGTCGATTTTAGTGAAGGGTTGGAAGGCTCGATGTTTGTCGTGAACAACCCGAATGCTAAGTCCACCTGTGGCTGCGGTTCGTCTTTCTCTATCTAGTTTAACAATACGGGTTTAACTCGGTATATTTTTTAGAATTGAAAAAAGCCATTTAAATAAAGACCTTCATAATCGATATTGGTATCAATATTGTCGGCGTTATCCAAATCAAGTGAAAACGTTTTCACGCCGCCTTCAATACCTAGTCCAATGTTCGACTCGTAACCCACCAAAAGGGTTGAGTCATTGGCATTATTGTTTCCGATACTTAAGTGATTGAGGTCCGCTCCAGCGTAAAATCCCGTAAATGGCAGGTCGAATCTTGCTGAAATATAGAGTAACGGCACAGTTTCATTGATAGTGATATTATTGCCATTAATGCCTACCTGGCCGTTAAAGCGCTTTAGATCTATGCCTAGATCGAGGTTGATCCAGTTATCAAGCACTTCGTAATACAATACAATGTCATCGTGAGACAGATCAAAGGTTGATGAAACATTGTTTCCGGCACTGTAGTTGCTACCGTTGAAGGTAATACTTTTTGTAAGAGATCGGTTGCCTGATGCTTCAAGGTCAAAGTTTTGGTATTTTACGTTGGGTAATACAGGAATCGGATGTTCCAATATGAGTGCAAGCGAGGTTTGCGATGGATCGTTAACACCCAAATCACTTTTAAGTTCAATACTGGCATCATTTGTACTATTAAAGTTGCCCGATAAATCTGGAGCCCAATGGCTAA
>JBLILW010000039.1:0-14976 GCA_047638435.1 Urechidicola sp. | reverse complement strand
GATCCAAGAATGGGGTGATGAAGGTGTACTCGCATCGCTTGATAGCGTCGCGAAAAAGAATAAGTGGGACAGTTTATTACCTAAAGTAGTTGCCGATGCCATGAAATATGAAGGTAAATATGTCGCCGTACCAGTAAACGTTCACCGCGTCAACTGGATGTGGGCCAATCCAGAAGTATTCAAAAAATCGGGCGCAAAAATCCCTAACACCTGGGATGAGTTTTTTGTCGCTGCCGACAAAATCAAAGCTGCTGGGTTTATCCCAGTTGCACATGGTGGTCAAGCCTGGCAGGACGCTACAGTATTTGAAAGCATCGTATTAGCGACCGGTGGTGCAGACTTGTATCGTAAGGCTTTTGTCGAGCTAGATTCTGCCGCACTGAGCGGGGACGCGATGGTGAAATCATTCGAAATCCTCCAGAAAATTAAAACCTATATCGATAAAGATGCACCAGGACGCGACTGGAACCAGGCCACTTCGATGGTTATTAACGGAAAAGCTGCGATGCAGTTTATGGGCGACTGGGCCAAGGGTGAGTTTACTGCTGCTGGAAAGATGCCGGGTAAGGACTATGAATGTTTCCCTGCTCCTGGTACCGCTGGCGCGTTCACTTTTAATATTGACAGTTTCATCGTATTCGAAGGTGACGATCAGTCTGTAGAAGGTCGTGAAGCATTTGCCAAGACAATTATGGAACCGGAATTCCAGGAAGTATTTAACCTAAACAAAGGTTCGATTCCAGCGCGTTTGAACATGCCACGCGACAAGTTCGATAGCTGTGCCCATGCTTCAATGGATACCTTCGTGTCGAGTGCTAAAGATGGCACTTTAGTACCGAGTATGGCACACGGTATGTCGACTTTTGCTTCGGTCCAGGGCGCAATTTACGACGTTGTGACAGAATTTTTTAATTCTGATATTTCTGCAAAGTCAGCCGCTCAAAAACTGGCTTCAGGTGCACAAGCAGCCAGGTAGGTAGCATTAACGAGTAAACCGGCAGCACCAGAATGTTGCCGGTTTACTTATTTATTGTTTAAGCCAGGAATAAGGAGAACGCAATGCCTACAGTTGTTCAGAGTAAAACAGAACCAGAAATCAGTCGTGTCAAATTTGGAGACAAGATTGAAGCACTATTGCCAAAGCTGGTTGTGGCGCCAACTTTTGTAATGGCTATGATTTTTATTTATGGCTATATTTTATTAAACGCCTGGATCTCATTCACCAAGTCGAGAATGCTACCCAAGTACGAATGGGCTGGCACTATTCAATACGAAAAACTATTCGCCAATGACCGATGGTGGGTCGCTGCTGAAAACTTAGCCATATTTGGCGGATTATTTATCATCCTTTGCTTGGCGCTAGGACTGTTATTGGCGATCCTACTCGACCAGCGTGTACGTGCCGAAGGCGCTATACGCACCATTTATCTCTATCCAATGGCATTGTCATTTATCGTTACTGGTACTGCCTGGAAGTGGATTCTAAACCCTGGACTGGGTCTTGAAAAACTAGTCCGTGATATGGGCTTCGAAAATTTTAGCTTCGACTGGTTAGTCGACCCTGAAATGGCAATTTATACGGTGGTCATCGCCGGTGTATGGCAGGCTTCCGGGTTTGTCATGGCCCTTTTCCTCGCCGGGCTTCGCGGTGTCGACGACAGTATTATCAAAGCAGCCCAGGTCGATGGCGCGAGCCTACCGAAAATTTATTGGCGCATTATTATACCAAGTTTACGTCCAGTTTTTTTTAGCGCGATGATTATTCTAGTGCATATATCGATTAAAAGTTTCGACCTCGTCATCGCGCTTACCGGCGGTGGGCCAGGTTATGCCTCGGATGTACCGGCAACCTTTATGTACACCTTTGCTTTTACCCGTGGACAAATTGGCCTGGGAGCGGCTAGTTCGATGATGATGTTGGCAACGGTTGCGGCCATTATCGTGCCCTATCTTTATTCCGAACTGAGAGGTAAGAAAGATGAGTAATGCTATCGCAATCACCATCACACCTGCAGCGCGCATCGGTCGAATTCTGATTTACGGTATGCTGATTTTGGCAGCCAGCTTCTATCTGTTACCGTTATTTGTCATGCTAGTGACATCATTGAAATCACTCGACGAAATTCGCCTCGGCAATCTGCTAGCATTTCCCGACGAAATCACCTTCGATGCATGGGGCGTCGCCTGGTCGAGCGCCTGTACCGGCGTCACCTGTGAAGGCCTGAAAGGCTATTTTTGGAACTCCATATTAATCGCTGTGCCATCGGTATTTATTTCAACCGCGTTGGGCGCATTTAATGGCTACGTCATGACTAAGTGGCGTTTTCGTGGCAGCGAGCTGTTTTTCGGCATGTTACTAATCGGAACCATGATTCCCTTTCAGGTCGTACTACTTCCAATGGCGCAAACCCTTGGCATCCTCGGTTTATCCGGAACTATTTGGGGTTTGATACTAGTACATGTCGTCTATGGAGTAGCGTTTACAACACTATTCTTTCGCAATTACTACGTCAGTGTTCCCGATGAATTGGTCAGGGCAGCTATGATTGACGGTGCCGGATTCTTCAAAATATTCTGGCGCATTATTCTGCCGATTTCAATTCCCATCGTCGTTGTTTCGGTAATATGGCAGTTCACTCAGATCTGGAATGATTTCCTCTTCGGTGTGGTGTACTCGTCAGGCGACCAGCAACCGCTCACCGTCGGACTCAACAATTTGGTCAACACTTCGACCGGCATCAAGCAATATAACGTCGATATGGCAGCAGCAATTATCGCTGCCCTGCCCACCCTGCTGGTTTATATAGTGGCAGGTAAATACTTCGTACGCGGGCTTACTGCCGGTGCGGTAAAAGGTTAACTTTTGAGTAGCGGGAGATAAGCGTGAATACACTCAGTATTAATAATATTAAAAAATCTTACGGCAAGGTTGATGTCCTTAAGGGTATCAATATCGAAATAGAAGCGGGTCAGTTTTTGATTCTGGTTGGACCCTCTGGTTGTGGTAAATCAACTTTGTTGAATATGATTGCAGGGCTGGAGACGGTCACCTCCGGGTCGATTCATATTGGTGATCGCGACATCACCCAGCTCCCACCAAAAGACCGTGACATCGCTATGGTGTTTCAGTCCTATGCACTCTACCCAAACATGACAGTGGCGCAAAACATTTCCTTCGGTATGGAGATTCGCAAGGTCGATAAAGCAGAACAAAAAGCCACGCTCAACCGCGTTGCCGACATGTTGCAAATAGAACCTCTATTAAACCGAAAACCATCGCAACTCTCTGGGGGTCAACGCCAACGGGTCGCCATGGGGCGGGCGCTGGCGCGTGATCCCTCACTGTTTTTATTCGACGAACCGTTAAGCAACCTCGATGCAAAACTACGCGTTGAGATGCGCACTGAAATAAAGCAGCTCCACCAGCGCATGGGTACGACCATTGTCTACGTCACCCACGACCAGATTGAAGCGATGACGCTGGGTGATCGCATCGCGGTGATGAAAGATGGTGAAGTTCAGCAGTTTGGTTCACCACGAGAAATTTACGACAATCCAGCCAACATGTTCGTCGCCGGTTTCATGGGTTCACCGTCGATGAATTTCATTCCAAGCAAAGTAGTGAACGAAGCGGGTAAGCTCGGTGTTCGTATCGAGGGTGGTGCAGGTGAGTTTGTACTACCTCTGAACGGTACTGGCGAGCGCTTACAATCACGAGTCGGTAGCAAGATAGTACTTGGCTTACGTCCCGAGCAGATCACCCAGCGAGGGGACGAAAAAATGCATGGCGATAATACTCGGGTAGCACCCTGCCTAGTCGATATGATCGAGCCTACCGGCCCCGACACATTAGTTTTTGTCCGCATGAATGATCGCAAGGTAGTTTGTCGGGTCGAACCAGAGAGTGCGGTGGATGCGGGTAAAAACATGGAATTAATGTTCGACGTGTCCAAGGCGGTGTTTTTTGACGATGAGAGTGGCGCCAGGATTTAGTCTATTGCCGCTTCAAGCCATGCTGTTGTGCTAAGCATGGCGGCACTGGCCTCAAACGACATCGCCTCAGGTCGAATGGTTGTGCCATTCGGGCATCATCAGACAACCTCTGGCTCAAACCTATTATGTCATCACACTGGCAGAATGCGCCGCACGCTATCATATTGCTGTATTTCGTCAATGGTTGATTGAACAAGCCAAACGAAAGAAGCTAAACCACAGATTACATTTTAATGAGTAATAAAATAAAAACAGGATTACTATCCTATGGCATGTCAGGAAAGCTATTTCACGCACCTTTTTTGAAAGCACATGAAGGTTTCGAGTTAAGCGCCGTGGTAGAAAGGTCCGCAAAGCAGGCCAATCAAAAATATCCGACCTTAATAAGCTATAATTCAGTTGACGATTTACTGACTGATGAAACGATAGATCTGATCGTGGTCAATACACCCAATAGCACCCACTTTGAGTTTGCCTTAAAAGCGATTCATCACAACAAGCATGTTTTAGTCGAAAAACCATTTACGGTCACCTCGAGTGAAGCAAAAATACTTTTCCGAGAAGCTAAAAAAAACAATCGGCAAATATTAGCGTTCCAAAATCGTCGTTATGATAGTGATTTTTTATCTGTAAAACAGGTAATAGATTCAGGACAATTAGGCCACCTGATTGAAGCGCATTTTCGCTTTGATCGATACAAATTAACACCCAGTTTAAAAACCGCCAAAGAAACCTCCACACCGGGTAGCGGTTTATTATATGATTTAGGGCCACATTTACTGGATGGCGTTATATCGCTTTTTGGTGCGCCATTGAATTGGCGCAAAAACCTTGGGCATTTTCGACCAGAGACCAAAGTGGATGACTACGCAAATATACATTTGTCCTACCCTAGCCAACTGCAGGTATTTATAACGGCAAGTTTATTGGTGGCTGACGAACAGCCCGCTTTTATATTACATGGCAGCAAGGGGTCTTATATTAAGCGACGAGCCGATGTTCAGGAGAGACAATTACTAGAAGGCATTAGCGTCAGCAACGCCTCGTTTGGCGCTGAAGAAGCGGGAATAGAAGGCATTCTAACGACAATGTCCGAAAATGGAACGAAAAAAATTGCCAAAATAGTCTCTGAAAAATCATCTTACATAAACTTGTTTAACGACGTTCATAAAACCATCCGAGATGGAAAGCCCTATCCGATAACAGCAGCCCAGATAATAAAACAGCTTGAAATTTTAGAAGCAAATTGATAGGGCCAATTTGAGGGTAGATTGAGGTTACTCTGTATCACAGAAATGTACGCTCAATTGCCCACCATATTCCAACCACTGCAATTACGACCGAGCAGGGAATGACCACCACACGGCGATAGTAATTAGATTTTCCAAACGGTAAAGCCAACAGAAAGAATGCAACTGAAATGACCGCCAACTGCCCAAATTCCACCCCGATATTAAAGGCAATAAGAGACAGAATAAATTGCCCTTGCACCAGACCCAAATCACCCAGGACAGAAGCGAAGCCTAACCCATGCAGTAGGCCAAATCCAAAAACGACAACAATCCGCCACCAGTTCAACTTTGGACGCCAAATATTTTCTACGGCAACGTAAGCAATAGATACGGCGATCAAAGTCTCGACCAGCCACATTTGAGCTGCCGGAATTGTGATTACACTCAACGTTGCAAGCCCCAATGTCACTGTATGGGCCAATGTGAAAGCAGTGATTTGCAACAAAAGTGGGCGCCATGACAGCGAAAATAGAAACAGTCCAAAAACAAATAGAATATGATCTAGGCCCTTGGGGATAATGTGTTCAAAACCCTCGACCACAAACCGCCAGAAAACAGAAACCTCACTTTCTTCGACTGCACCGGAACGAGGCAAAGGCAAACTCAACTCGCCCCCTTCCAGGAAACCTGCATAGGCATCATCGCCACTACCATGTCGAACGACGAGACCACCATTTTGAGCAATCCATCCAAACGAAACTGGTGCTGTACCAGGTAGCAAATCTGCAATCAGCATCAACTTCGTCTCGCGAGGCAGCTCTATATTCGGCTCTGGAATAACTCGCACATCCAATAACGTAATACCCTCTGCCCCGTCCAAAACAAAATCTTTTACCAGTCGCGGCCAGTCAGATCGCACCCGAGCAGCCAAAACGGCATCTTCCAGAGCTCGCAGTGCATCATAGGTCTCAGCCTCTGGCGCTTCATCAGTGTCGAAAATTTCAGAGAGATCAATCCCCGCTAGCAGTGTTTCAACTGTGACAAGCAGCTCAATCTGTATTTTTGTTTGGCTGACCTCAACATTTGCTATCGCAGGACGCAATTCATGGGCCTGTAAACCACAGGCCCAGATAGCAACCATAAGCACACCGCTTGACAACAGCACAAATCGAGGCACCATCATCCACATCTTTATAAAAGGTTTTGACATGTTGTTACGGTCCATTACTTTACTGTGCATCTTACTTACCACACCCCAAATTTATGCCCATGAATTTTGGATTTCACCAAAGCAATATGAAGTTGCGGTGGATAAACCGATTTCTGCCAATTTCCGTGTTGGCCAATCGTTTAGTGGAAGCAAACAATCTTTTTTGATGCAACGCACAACGCAGCATGCTTTTGCGCAAAACGGTGTTGTTACACCGATCACAGGACGCAATGGTGATAGACCCGCCATGCAAATTTCTGGCTTACCCAATGGTTTGGTCATTTTGTTGCATGAAACAACTAATAGCACTCTGAAATATAAAGAATATGAAAAGTTTAAGTCCTTTGTGAAGCATAAGGCTTTTGACAGTGTTCTCGAGGATCATCAAGCTCGGGGCTTGCCTGATACAGGCTTTCGCGAGAGCTATCGTCGATATGCAAAATCCTTAGTGGCCGTGGGAGATGGCGCTGGTAAAGACCTAGCCATCGGATTGGAAATTGAAATTGTAGCTCTGGCCAACCCCTACACGGATAATATGGCCAAAGGTTTACCTGTGCTCGTGTTGCTAGCAGGGCAACCCATACCCAATGCTCAAGTTGAGCTATACGCACGACTTGCCAATAGTGATCAGGAAGTGAAAATTACGTTACATCAAACAAACTCGATGGGCATCGCCCTCCTCCCGGTAGAAAAAGGTTATGAATATATGGCTGACCACGTCGTGCTTAAAGCTGTTGAGCAAGAAGAGTCGTACGATCCTGTATGGCATAGTCTCTGGGCCAATCTTACATTTTTTGTGCCTACTCAGTAAGCGAAGCCCCATCAAAACTATTCATTTCTCAGTATAATAATTATAAAAGGCCTAGCCGCCAATATCAACCTGATAAATCAAATCTGGAATTGATTTATCTTCAAGTTATTTACTGTAGTACTTGAAAATTCATCCACCGCTGTATACAAATATTAGGCGCTGATCGACTAAGTGCGGTTCGTCTATGGAATGACCTCTATCGAAAAATGCAGATTAGCCTGTGTATAATCACAAAAGTCACTGATTTATTTGGATACGAAATCTAGTTATGTCCATTCTCTGAAGAACAATGGACAACTCTGTAGCGAAGGCGCCCTAAATCTAGAGTGAGCTCTAAAGTAAGCACAAGTAGCTTATTCGTTACTTTTCTCTTCGGCCTTCTTAACTCGTATTTTATTACTGCCAACAGTTTTGTTGTTGAGATTCTTCAATGCGATTTTTGCTTCCCCTGCCTTTGGCATTTCCACAAAGCCAAAGCCTTTAGAGACACCGCTGACCTCATCCATCACCAGATTGCAAGATTGAACTTTACCAAATGCCTCAAACATGTCGGTCAATTCCTTCACTGTTGTTGAACGAGACAAATTTCGTACTAATAATTTCATAACTATTCCAAGAAAACACTGTTAACTAGTGATAATGATTTGATTGGGTAACTTTGTACAAAGCTTCGTGCATAAAGTGAGACAGTATACCTACTCTCCTTCATCCGGGGTTTGAATTTACTTTTCCAAGCCGGGTTCAATCAGCCATAGATAATCCACTGATATCGGGTGGCGGTGAATAAGCTTCTTTTTTGCTCGGCCCAATCAGGCTACCAACAGGAGCAACATCTAATCCCGACAGGTCATAGCTAGGTGCCACAACTTCTGCCGAATGATCTAGCATGGTACTACCAACTGGCGCAATAGTGACGGCTAAATCTGAAATTTGATCACCCGTAATGCCTAGTGGATCGAACAGGGGCGGCATAAACGCATCGACTTCATCGTCTGATATCAGTGTTGAATGAACAGGCGCTCGCCTCGCCTGCTCATTCACTAGCGTAATATCTGCGTTAGCAGTATCCGGAACAGCAATATCCACAGTACTTTCTGCAACCATCGACTTTACTTCGGCGATTGCACCTGCTTTAGCAAATGCAGCTTGATATTTTTCGGCTGTTGATCGATCAATATTTTTCTTGATTACAACGCGGTTACCAGAAAATAGCTTAACGAGCTTAGTCACGTCGGCATTGAACATTTTACCCACCCTAGCCTTCACGTTATCACTATCGGCGATATCGCTTACCTGACCAGAAAAAGCGACTTCGAATAATTCCTCACTCATGTCATTATACCCCTGTGTATGTACTACACAATTTTCACCTAAAGAGCATCTCTAAACTCTCAATACTAAAAGCAATTATACTCTATGAACAAAAATACGGAAACTACTCGCATCAGACCACGCGGCCAATTAGAAATTTTGTCGCACCTAGAAGTGGATGAGCTAAAGCAAAGCAGTGAACACGATAGTAGTTACGATACGTTTCGACGCTGCTCCCTGGCCGTTTTGAATGTTGGCAGTGTCATTGATGATACGAAACAGGTGCTCGAAGAACATCATGATTTTGATATTCGTGTCATTCCGCAGGAGCGCGGCATTAAGCTTGAATTCGAAAATGCACCCGATAGCGCCTTTGTCGATGGACATGTTATTACTGGTATTCAGGAACAATTATTCTCGGTGCTGCGCGATATTGTCTATGTGAAAAATCAAATAATTACCAATCAAAATTTTGATATGAGCACATCCGAAGGTATTACCAATGCGGTGTTTCATATCTTACGTAATGCGAATATTTTACTACCCGAAACAGAGCCAAACCTCGTGGTTTGTTGGGGTGGTCATTCGATAAGGCGCGAGGAATACGACTACACAAAGGTAGTTGGCTATGAACTTGGATTACGCGGTCTCGACATTTGCACCGGTTGTGGGCCTGGTGCCATGAAAGGACCGATGAAGGGTGCCACTATTGCCCATAGTAAGCAGCGCATCTATGGCGGGCGCTATATCGGCATGACAGAGCCAGGTATTATTGCAGCTGAATCACCTAACCCCATCGTCAACGAGTTGGTCATTTTGCCTGACATCGAAAAGCGACTGGAAAGCTTTGTGCGTGCAGGGCATGGCATTGTGGTATTCCCGGGTGGTGTGGGCACTGCTGAAGAAATTTTATATATTTTAGGCATTCTGTTAAATCCTGAGAATGCTCGCGTTCCCTTCCCGTTGATATTGACTGGACCAGAGTCATCTCGTGATTATTTTGAACAGATCGACCAGTTTATCAAACTAACACTCGGTCGTGAAGCACAGGACTTATACCAGGTCATCATTAACGACCCCGTTAAAGTGGCACAGGAAATGAAAGCTGGGATCGAGATCGTACGCACTTTTAGACGTGAGAATAGCGATGCTTATTACTTCAATTGGATACTCAAAATTGCGCCTGAATTTCAACAACCATTTCTACCAACACATGAGAATATCTCCCAGTTGAAGCTAGACATAGATCAACCAAAACATCACCTGGCGGCTAATTTACGTCGAGCTTTTTCAGCTATTGTGGCGGGCAATGTCAAGGAAGAAGGTATTCGTGCAATAGAGAAAAATGGCCCCTTCGAAATTCGTGGTGAGGCTAAAATTATGCAATCACTCGACAAATTACTACGTTCATTTGTCGAGCAGGAAAGAATGAAGATACCTGGAACACGTTATTCGCCTTGTTATACCGTTATCAGCCAATAAAAAAGGCTCAAGATTCATCATAGATGATCAGGCACCAGGGCTAACATTAGCCCTGGTGTAAAGGTTTTTGTTGTAAAGTGATTTAAGGTGAGTCGATAAAAATAGGCGGTTCGGTTAAGATGCCCTTACCATTTTTACGCTGGTAATTTAACTATCGCCCTGCCACGAATTTTGCCATCCAGTATGTCACTGGCAGCTTGGGGTAAGTCATTAAAGTCTAGGTCAAATGATAAACGTTCGAGCAAGTCCATGTCTAAATCTTGCGCTAATCGGCTCCAGGCTTGCTCGCGTTTCTCTATAGGAACCATGACTGAGTCTACTCCATATAGGGTTATGCCACGTAGAATGAATGGTGCAACCGATGTGGGTAGATCCATTGATTCCGCCAGGCCACAGGCCGCTACCGCAGAACCATATTTCATCTGACTGATGACATTCGCTAAAGTATTACCACCGGCAACATCAATCGCACCAGCCCAAAGTTCCTTATACAAAGGACGAGCTTTCTCGGCAAAACCTTGACGTTCAATCACATCGCTAGCACCCAGAGTTTCCAAATACTCTTTTTCAGCCATACGGCCAGTCACAGCAGTCACGGAATAACCAAGCTTACTTAATATTGCAACCGCGACACTGCCTACGCCACCTGTGGCACCAGTGACTAATATCTTTCCGTCTTCAGGTTTAATGCCATGCTGCTCTAACTTCATAATGCAAAGCATAGCAGTATAACCAGCCGTGCCAATCGCCATTGCCTGACGAGAGTCTATTTTTTCTGGCAAGCCGACAAGCCAGTTACCATTCACTCGTGCCTTCTGGGCATAACCGCCCGAATGCACTTCTCCAACGCCAAATCCATTCAATACTACTCGATCCCCAGATTTAAAATTGGCATGGTCCGATTCACTAACCGTACCAGAAAAGTCGATTCCTGGTGTTAAAGGAAACTTGCGTACGACAGGTGACCGGCCTGTTAAAGCAAGCCCATCTTTATAATTCAGGGTTGAATACTCGACCGCTATTGTGACATCACCGTCCATTAAGTCATCGTCACTTAATTGCTTAAGTTCACAAGTTTGAACTGAATCAGTTTTGTTAATCTGATAGCCCTGAAAAGTTTTGTTCATGGTGAATACCTCAAAAATGTGCAATTATACTATTTGTAAGACAAATAGATGTCAACGCAATAAACTTGAAATCGAGTACAATAACTAAAACGAAATAATGAGCTTTAAAGTGCAAACCACCCCCTTTCTTAAATCAAATATTGATAAATCAAGTATAGTTAAATCCAGTATTTCTAAACAAATTGCTGAGCAACTCAGGGAAGCCATAGTGAGTGGCCGATTCAAAATCGGTGACCGCCTACCAACAGAGGATGAACTCGCTCAACGTTATGGCGTGTCACGTCCCAGTGTTCGAGAAGCTTTGAAGAGACTTGCCGCGCAAAACTTAGTGCGTGCACGCCGAGGCCCCAGTGGTGGCAATTTTGTAGTTCAACCCAGCTACGAGGAACTCGCAGGCTCATTAAGTGGTGCCGCAACATTGCTAGTGGGTATGGGTGCACTCGATATTGTTGAGATAATCGATGCTCGACGAATTTTACAAGGTGGCTGCCTGGATCATGCCGTAAAAAATGCGACCGAAGCGCATATTGCCGATATCAAAACTGCACTCAAACACCAAAGGAGCCCAGAAATCAGTGACGAAGCCTTTTGCCAAGCAGATGTTGCTTTTCACAGAGCGCTAGTCGATTCAGCTGGCAATGGTATGGTGAGGTTTGTGATGTATACTGTAATTGAAGCGTTAATTCCCGTCACCAATATGATCGTCACAGTGGTGCGAGAGCGCAGTGATATCATCAGCCTACACGAAGAAATGTTGCAACATTTGATCGATAGAGACTCCGTGTTACTTAACCAGTCGATGAACAAATTGCTCGATTATTTGCTGGAAAAATTTGAACTAGCTAGCCAGAGGTAAATATTAGGGTTATTGGAAATCTCTGCCGAGCCAAAAAAAATATCGACAGACCAACCACTAATTAGGTTTACGTCCCAATTCAACACATTAACACCCAGTTTGTAACGCTTATCAGACGCCAACCGTAGAATCAACCGCAATTATTATATGAAATTACCACTTTCCATCATTGCCGTACTAGCCATTATTTATTTGCTAGCGATGTCTTTACTGTATATTTTTCAACGGCCCTTGCTGTTTCCGGCTGTCGGTAAAGTAAACGGCATTAATCGAGAAACCATTGTCTTCACGAACAAAGATATTGCACTGCATGGCTGGGTGCTCAATCAAGGGAAGCGCAAGGCGATTATATATTTTGGTGGTAACGCCGAACAAATTAGCGGTAATATCAATTTGTTCGAAGCTGTATTACAAGAATATAGCGTTTATCTGGTCGATTACCGGGGTTATGGAAGAAGTGAAGGAAAACCAACCGAAGCAAATTTATTTTCGGATGCACTTTTTATATACGACCAAATTAAGTCACGGCACTCATCAATATCCGTCATTGGTAGAAGCTTAGGCAGCGGCGTAGCTGTTTATTTGGGCGCCAATCGTGACATCGAAAAACTGGCATTGCTCACACCTTACGACAGCATCGCTGAGGTCGCCCAGTCACATTACCCCATGTTTCCAACCCGTTATCTGGTTCGCGATAGATTTGAATCGATTTATCGTGCTAAGGATATTACCGAGCCTGTTCTAGTTGTAGCAGCAGAATTTGACCTTGTCGTGCCTAACATTCACACCGAAAAATTACTCGATCAGTTAGTCAATACAGAGGTTAGTTTTCATATAGTGAGGAATGTTGCGCATAATAATATTGATGAATCTAATGAATATCGGGCAGCGCTGCACGAATTCTTTCAAATTGATGTCGTTCAAATCAAATAAAGTCAGGCCCATTAGGTCAAGACTTTTTAATTTGAATATTGCCGTAGTATGCAAAAAATTATTTTGAGGGTAGATGCTATTTTCCCTAGCCAGTCCTAACGACTTCAAGCCGATGCATTAAACCTGACGTTTTTTCAGATGTACTTTAATGCCCGCAAAAACAGCCTTAGCCAATTTTTGTTGATGCTTACTAGATCGAAGTTTACGCTCTTCTTTTGGGTTTGAGAGAAAAGCAGTTTCGATCAAAATGGATGGCATGTCTGGTGCTTTTAATACGGCAAAACCCGCATGTTGTACTTTTTTATTATTTAGCTTAGCTACTTTGCCCATTTGCTTCAACACGGCCGATCCGAGCTCCCGGCTATCTTGAATCGTCGCTGTCTGTGATAAATCAAGCAATACCGACGCGATCAAATCGTCCTTGTCATCCAAGCTAATACCACCAAACAAATCTGATGCGTTTTCTTTTTCTGCAATCCACTTGGCCGCTTCTGAACTAGCGCCACTGAGTGATAATGCATAAACCGAACCGCCTTCAACCTTTGGGCTTTTAAAAGAATCAGCATGTATCGACAAAAACAAATCAGCTTGATTATCACGCGCAATTTTTACACGATTGCGTAGCGCAATGTATCGATCATCATCGCGGGTCATGACTGCTCTATAACCGGGCGTGCGATTGATCAGTGTTTTCATTTTTTTGGCAACGGCAAGAGTGATGTCTTTTTCACGTGTGCCTTTTCTTCCAACAGCGCCTGGATCACGACCACCGTGTCCAGCATCGACAGCAATAATGTATTCTTTCTTACGTTTGCGTTGTTCCTGCTGGCTGGTTTTAATCGGTGTAGGGCTTAAATTGGTGCCATGTAAATCAACAACAAGACGATGACCTGACTTTCCGTCCGGTTGTAACGAAAAACTGCGCGGCCTTACTTTTCTTTTTAAATCGAGAACAACTCTTAAATCACCCGAACTTTTATCTGCCGAGCGCATGTCTCGCATTAAGCTAGTTTTTTTATTCGGAACAGAGAGTGAGTTACTTTCGCGAGTCTCTTTTAAATCAATCACTACCCGAGGCGGATTATTGAGAGTGAACAATTTGTACTCTACACCCGATGACAAATCAAATACAACACGCGTATGTTCTTGGGATGTTTGCGAAACACGAATGCCGTTTAGTGCCGCTTTGGTACCAGCGAAGACTTTACTACCGCCAGTGAGTAGCGCTGCAGTAGCGCCGTAACGAGCCAGGCGCTTGAGGAATAATCGTCTTGCTATAGCCAACGAATCCATAATATCTTTTAAGAGTACCCTTAATTACTAAAACTTAGGATCTAGTTATAATCAAATGTCGTCAATAAATCAATAACTAAATAAAAATTTTCTATATTTATTAAGTAGATACTGAACCTTTCTAAAAAAAAGTTAAAGATTTAACCCCGCGACAATCTCCCTTCCCCATGCGTTACAAGGTTCAATGTTAAGCCGCCTCCCCTTCTCGTCGTATGCCAAATATAAGTTCAACCCAATATCCTTCAGGTAGCCCTCTGCCTTGTCTGGCCATTCAATCAGACAGAGGGTATCGGGTGTTAAATAGTCTCGATAGCCAAGATATTCCAGTTCTTCGCCATCCGCCAAGCGGTATAAATCAAAATGTGCTATCGATAATGGCTTGAACTCATAATATTCAACCAAGGTATAGGTTGGACTTCGCACACCAGAACTAACACCAAGCGATTGCAACGCCCCCCTGACCATAGTTGTTTTTCCGGTGCCAAGCTCACCATGTAACGCAATCACCCCGCCGGAACTGCAGGCAGCGATCAATTGGGCACCGAGGTGACGCATTTGAAATTCGTCAGTTATTAATATTGATTCAGGCATTTTTCAGGTAAATGGTTGAGTAAACAGTCGGTAATGAGGTCACATGAGCCCGTTAGACTTAGGATGAATGCTGTCGCAGTTGTTTTATAACTTTGGGTAATCGGTCGATAATATCAGTTGCGATCAAGCTAATCTCA
>JBLILW010000038.1:0-14983 GCA_047638435.1 Urechidicola sp. | reverse complement strand
ACCTACAGGTCAACAGCCCATTGCAAACGCGATTGCGCTACTTAAGCACAGCTACCGTTTTAAATCTGATAGCGGCATTGGTCAATTGGCGGTATTAATTAATCAGGGCTCCGGTCAACAGGCCATCGATTTATTATCAGCTGGCGGCGATCACCTTTATTGGCATCATGACATCGGAGCAGCACTTTCTGCCGACACCCTCGAATGGATCCTCAATCAATATAAAATTGTCATTCACTCCGAATCTGTAGAGAAGGCTCTAGTCGAATTTGAAAAAGTTCGAATCTTGTGTGCGATTCGCTCCGGACCGTTTGGTGTGACTGAAGTAAACCGCCTAATTACATTACGGATGTTGGAGCAGGGGTGGATAACGAAAGGGTTAAGTATTCCGATACAAAGCGAACTAGATAAAAACGACCACCACAAGGGTCAACCTATTCTGATAACCCAAAATGATTATGAATTAAACTTATTCAATGGCGATATCGGCATGATATGGCCAGATGCTTTTGGCAATTTGCGCGCTTATTTTCAAGGCGTGGACAGTAGCCTACGCGAATTACACTTACAAAGCCTGGCTGAGCATGTCACTGCCTGGGCAATGACTGTACACAAATCTCAGGGTTCAGAGTTCGATACCGTTTTACTTGTGTTGCCCAGTGATGACAGCAGTCATTCGCTTAGCCGTGAACTGTTATATACTGGTGCGACTAGAGCCCGTCAGCAGTTATATATCCACTCATTACCTGCTTCTATTATTTCTAGCTGCCAAACAATGACTCAGAGACACTCCGGTCTAGCTCAAAAACTGGGATGGATAGACTGCTGATTTATATGTTTTTAGCCGAAAGATTCTATTATCAGCAATATCGTCTAAATATCTATTTAAATAATTTTCTAAGGATAAAGAAGGTTGAGTTCTTCAAGAACCTATTATGAATAATACGTCATTAGGTACCGCGCTCATCGTCGATGATGATCGATCAAATCGTTTCATTCTAAAAACGTTATTAAAGCAATACGACTATCGGATTGTAGAAGCCAATAATGGTCAGGAAGCAATTGACCAATATCACAAAGAAAAACCCGATATTATTTTTATGGATGTCATCATGCCAATAATGGATGGGTATGTGGCCACCACTCAAATTAAAGCCGCAGCCGGTAGTAATTTTGTACCTGTTATATTTCTGACTGCGATGAGTGATGAAAAATCTATTACCAAGTGTATCGAGGTCGGTGGCGACGACTTTATGGTCAAGCCCTATGACCCATTTTTGTTAAAGACCAAAATTCAGGCCATGCATCGTATCGCGACTTTGAATCGAAAAGTGCAGGGGATGTACAGCATGATCAATCGCGAGCAAGAACTAGCTGAAGCATTCTTTATTAACGCTATACAGGGTCAGAACGTCAAAAGCGACTTTCTTAAAACCTCAATTCGACCTGCCGATACGTTTAGTGGCGACATGGTTTTATCAGCTTATTCTCCTTCACAAGATTTGTTCGTGATGATCGGTGACTTTACTGGTCATGGATTATCGGCTGCGCTTGGTGCAATGCCTGTATCAGAGTTATTTCGAGCGATGACCAAAAAGGGTTATGGTGCTGATTATATTTTGTCGGCTCTAAATGACAAGCTACATAAACTGCTCCCAACAGGGATTTTTTTTGGGATTCAATTGATTGTGGTTAGCCACAATTTGGAACTTGCTACTATATACAATGCTGGCATGCCAGAGGTACTCATTGTGGACGGCAAGACTAATAAAATTAAACACTCCCTTAAATCGCGCGGATTGCCGTTGGGCGTGATAGCCGATATTGATCCCAAAGAAATTGGTGAACAAGTTTCGATATCTAGAAACGATAAAATTTTAATGTTTAGTGATGGTTTAACGGAAGCCCTTAATCCTGATGATGAAGCTTTTGGTGAAGACCGGTTAGCATATGGCATAGCAGAGGCGACTGAGAATAATCTGTTCGAACATATTTTTTGCTTGTTAGATGCATTTTGTGGTGATATGGCCCAAGCCGATGACGTAACCCTGGTTGAAGTTTCCTGTGTGCCGGGAATTTTACCCATAATTGATGCTTCTGAACCGAAGAGGCTTTCAAAAGCAAAAGGCGAATGGGATTTATCCTTCAAGTTTCTAGGTGAACGGTTACTAGAGACCAATCCTGTTCCTATTATAGTTGGCCATATTATGGAATTAGAAGGAGTTCAGTCAGAACGCCAATCAATATATACCGTTTTGACTGAGCTTTACCTCAATGCACTTGACCACGGTGTATTAGGACTCAGCTCCAGTTTAAAATCAGATCCTAATGGATTTGCACAGTATTTTGCTGATCGAGAATCAAAACTGTCAAGTTTAAAAACAGGCTTTATTCAGTTTAATCTAAACTGTCGCCAAGGTCATGGCTTTCGAGATATCACGGTTCGTATTGAGGATAGTGGTGACGGCTTTGACTATAAAAATTACAAAATACCAGAAAGTAATGAAATAGCTCTTAGTGGTCGAGGTCTTGTATTAGTTAATGAATTTTGCGAGTCTTTAACCTATGAGGGCAATGGAAATATTGCTTCAGCTGTATTTAGATCTAAAACAGCTTAAGACAGATAACTAAGGAGAATTTAAATGGGAAGCACATCATGAATGATAGGTCAGTCATCGATAGTAATTCATTGGCTGTATTGCAAGAGGCCATGGGAGAAGACTTTGCAGAATTAGTGCCGATATTTATCGAATCAACCGAGGATATTTTGGACTGCCTTTTAAAGGCTTTCATCCAAGGAGATGTTGAATCGTTTACTCGTGAAGCCCATAGTCTCAAATCAAGCAGCGCTAATCTCGGTGGGCTTGTTCTGTCAAAAATGGGAGCCAAGCTTGAAACGGCGGGCCATCAAGGACAATTGCCTGAATCTGAAGCGTTTATACAACCACTAAAAGAAACTTTTGCGCTAATGACAAAAGAGTTGCAGCAATACAAAAATTAATCCCAGTTGCTGCAACTGTTCTTTAACAGAATCGTTGATACTCAAACTTCACCGCATTTAGTTAGTTAGCGCCAGCTCACTTGCGACGAGATAATCAATAATTTTAATCAACCGATCATTGCTGCCTGCCATTGATCCAGATGCCAAATACTTACCATTGACTATTATCGCTGGAACCCCATTATGGCCATAGCGTTTCTCGCTCTGGGAATTCTTGCGTATCTGAGTATCGACGGGAAATGAAGCGTAGCTCTCTCTAAAAAGCTTTTCATCCAACCCCTGATCAGCAACGAAATCCGCCAATTGGTCAATACTATTAAGACGATTTCGTTCTACGTGTATCGCATCAAATAACTTTTTATGTACCTGCTCTTGTACGCCCATTAGTTTAAGCGCATAGAAGGTTCTGGCATGGGTAGACCAGCTAGGGTTCAGTACAGATGGCACTTGTTCAAACACGACACCTGGTGGAATTTTTTTCTGCCAATTCTCAACATAAGGCTCAAACCGAAAGCAATGCGGACAGCCATACCAAAAAATTTCGGTAACAACTACTTTATCGGGATAACTTGTTTTTACCGCTGGTGAAATAGCTTTGTAATCAACACCCTCTACATAGGCCTGTTGAGCCATTAATTGTGTTGAAATTAAAAAAACCGTTATAAGGCCTAGTGTCCATTTTTTTATCATAGGAGAATCTCTATTTTCATTTTAAAAAGCTATTTAATATATTGCTTGTGTCTTGTCTATCTATCGTTAGTCACGAAATCCTCAGGAGTTTATTCCTGAGGACATTAACTTTAACTTAATGGTAGGCGTTATTTAATGCCAGCAATATAAGCAGCTACTGCCTTCATTTCACTGTCTGACATACGAGCCGCAACATTGCGCATGGTTTTACCCGCATCATTGGCTCGTGAACCATCTCGGAATTTGGTTAATTGAGACACAATATAATCAGGTTGCTGACCTCTCAGCGAAGGCCAGGCTGCTGGTGCATTGCCTGCACCGTCAGGTCCATGGCATGCCATGCAAGCTGGTACCGATATTTCAGTAATGCCACCACGGAAGATGCTTTCGCCTTTAGCGATTAGTTTGTCGTCAAATTTGACAGGCTTAAGCTTTTGACTCTGGTAATAAGCAGCAACATTTTGTATGTCAGCGTCAGTGGCAAGAATACCAGCCATACCTTGCATTGTGGCGTTGACGCGTGCTCCTGATTTGTAATCTTTTAATTGCTTTGCCAGGTAAGAAGCATGTTGACCGGCCAAATTTGGCCAGGTACCACTGATGCTATTACCATCTGCACCATGGCAACCAGCGCAAGCTGCGCTTTTTGATTTGCCAGCTTGAATATCTGCTGCGTATGAGGTAATTGACATTAAACTCGATAATACAATTACAATGGCTCTGATAAAGCTCGGTTTCATGACTTCTCCTAAATTTTATTAATGCGGATTCGGAATTTTTGGGTGAGAATATACATCATACACCAGCTCCCCATTCAACTTGAGTATAATGACTGTCTTATGAGTAATTTGTTCCAACAGGCACAGTATTTAACCAGTGCTTTCGAATTATCCCAGATCTTGCCTGACGAGGGAAAGGAAGTTGCTTTTGCAGGGCGTTCTAACTCTGGCAAGTCTAGCGCTATTAATTGTCTGACACACCAGAAAAAATTGTGCAAAACCAGTAAAACACCTGGGCGAACACAACTTATTAATTTTTTTGGTATTGAAGAGGGCAGTCGCTTAGTTGACCTGCCTGGCTATGGCTTTGCTAAGGTGCCCACTAAGTTAAGAGAACATTGGGGTACCGTGCTTTCCACTTTTTTACTTGAACGTAAGGCGCTCGCTGGTCTTGTCATAGTGGTCGATATTCGCCGAGGGATTAGTGACATTGATCAAGCCTTAATTGATTTAGCAGGGCATCAAATTGATTTACACATTCTCCTAACCAAGTCCGATAAATTGTCAAAGGCGGCTATTAGTAAAACTATTTTTTCGGTTAAAAAGAGTCTTGGAGATGAAAGGCACTCTGTATCTAGCTTGTCGATATTAAACCGTCAAGGACTGGAAGAGTTGGAAAAGAAGTGCGCAGAATGGCTTGCTTTAATTTGACCCAGTCTTTATATACTGCCCTTAGAACATCCTTTTAACAGGCTACATTGGCAAATGACATACTGTTTATCCTGAACATAAAAAACCCTGATAGTAAAACTACCAGGGTAATAGGATGACCAGATGGGGTTCTGGTCAATTGTTCGTCCGTAAGAGGGAGAACGAACAACAGCGCATGGGCAATAACGCTACTCAGTAGACTTAGGACTTTTCACTAAGTTCCTACTGCCGTTCTATTGTTATAGTTTCGGTTTTACTCTCCGTCTTCTGGTAATCGCTATCTAGTGCGCTTCGTGCCAATTATCACCAACGCCAGCATCAACTTCTAATCTAACCGCAAGGTCGGCGGCGCCTGTCATTAATTTGGAAATCTCGGTTTGTGTACGCTCAATGTCGTTACTAGCCACTTCAAACACTAACTCGTCGTGTACCTGCATTATCATTTTGGTTTTATCCCCATCTGCTTCTAACCATCGATGTACCAAGACCATTGCTCGCTTTATGATATCGGCTGCAGTGCCTTGCATCGGTGCATTGATCGCGGTTCGCTCAGCATATTGACGTAACATTGCTTTACTTGCATTAATATCAGGTAGGTACAAACGACGACCAAAAACAGTCTCGACAAATCCTTCATCGTGAGCGCGTTGCTTTGTTTCATCCATATATCGACGAACACCTGGATAACGCTCAAAATAGGTGTTGATATAGGCCTGAGCTTCGTTACGCCCAATATTAAGCTGATTACCCAATCCAAATGCTGACATGCCGTAGATCAAACCAAAGTTGATCGCTTTGGCCGCGCGACGCTGCTCGATATCGACTGTTTCTACTGAAGTGCCGAATACTTCAGAGGCCGTTGCTTTATGTACGTCTACTCCTTTATCAAACGCTTCCAGTAGGCTTTCATCGGCTGACAGGTGCGCCATAATGCGAAGTTCTATCTGTGAGTAATCAAGTGCCAGAACACTGTTACCTTCTTTTGCTATAAATGCTTCTCTTATTCGGCGCCCTTGCGCTGTTCGAACTGGAATATTTTGCAAATTCGGATTGGTAGAAGATAGCCGACCTGTTGATGCAATGGCCTGTTGATAAGAAGTGTGAACTCGGCCAGTCGACAGATTTATCTCGTTTGGCAGTTTATCAATATAGGTGGTTTTTAGCTTATTGAGACCGCGATGCTCAATAATGAGCGCGGGTATTTCATAGTCACGTGCCAGTTCCTCCAATACAGACTCAGCGGTTGAAGGCTGTCCTTTTGGTGTCTTTCGTAAAATTGGCAACCCTAGTTTGTCATAAAGAATGGCTTGTATCTGCTTTGGAGAGCTCAAGTTAAACGACTCTCCGGCCTTGTCGTAAACTGAAGCTTCTATTATTGATAATTGTGCATCAACCTCAACACCTTGTGCCTGTAGTTTTACTCGATCTATTAAGACGCCATTTTGCTCAATCTTAAGTAGCACGTCGACTAAGGGTAGCTCGATGGTTTTATAGACGTTTTCTAAACCTGGCTCGGTTTGCAACTGTTCATTTAGGTGGTTGTAGAGCTGTAATGTAATATCAGCATCTTCGGCCGCATAGTTGGTTGCTTCAACTATGTCGATGTTATCAAAGGTAACCTGTTTTACACCCTTACCAGCAATGTCTTCAAAATGAATGGTATCGAGGTTGAGATAATATTTAGCGAGCGCATCCATGTTATGACGAGTGGCAGTTGAGTTGAGAACGTAGGATTGCAGCATCGTATCCTGAGCAATGCCTTTCATATGAATGTCCTCACTGATAAATATATGGCCGTCATATTTTATGTTTTGACCAATTTTTCCAATATCAGGGTTCTCTAGTATTGGTTTTAGTGCGGCAAGAACATCTTTCTTTTTGAGCTGTGATGGAACACCTTCATAGCTATGGCAAAGAGGTATATAACAGGCTTTTCCAGCTTCGATACAAATCGAAATACCAACTAATTCTGCCACCATGTATTCGACACTGGTGGTTTCAGTATCGATAGCAAACTGCTGACAGGCTTGAAGTAACGCCAACCATTTTTCAAAAGCATCGTTGGTTAAAACACATTCGTATTCATCTGATTTCTTTGTTTTAACCTGAGTCAGTTTGGCATCCGTTTGATTTGGCTGTGAACTAATCAACTCCTCATACCAACGATTAAAACCAAATTGTTGATAGAAGGCGGCGAGAGCAACGCTGTTTGCAGCAGACTGTACCAGTTCATCTATTTCAACTTCCGTCTCGCAGTCAAGTTTTATTGTTGCCAGTTGATATGACATCGGCAGGAAGTCTAACGAGTCTCGTAAGTACTCACCGACCTTACCTTTGATTTCATCAGCGTGGTCTATTACACCTTGTAAACTGTGATATTGGGCCAGCCACTTGGCTGCCGTTTTAGGGCCAACTTTTGGGACACCCGGGATATTGTCTGAGGTATCACCCATGAGCGCCAAATAATCAATTATTTGATCGGGCTTTACCTGAAATTTTTCTGGTACCGTGTCGACTGTCATCAACTGACTGTTCATTGTATTAATGAGACGAACATTCTCGTTCACCAGTTGGGCCATGTCTTTGTCGCCCGTCGATATTAAAACGTCATATCCATTTTTTACAGCGGCTACTGCCATGGTACCGATAACGTCATCCGCTTCGACTCCTACAATGCTGATTAAGGGTAATCCTTGAGCTTTAATGATTTCGTGAAGTGGTTCGATTTGAACTCTGAGATCGTCTGGCATTGGTGGACGATTGGCTTTGTATAATTCATATATATCGTTGCGAAAGGTTTTACCTTTGGCATCAAACACAACGCCAATATTGTCAGGTTTCTCGTCGATGATTAGTTTACGCAGCATATTCAATACGCCATAAATCGCCCCGGTTGGATGACCATCGAAGGTCAATGGTGGCATACCGTGGAAAGCCCGGAATAAATAGGAACTACCGTCGACTAATACTAGTTTTTTTCGATTTTCTTGATTCATATTGATGCGCTACAATGCCGCCCCTGAATAATGTCGTTTAAAATTTTCGAGAGCTATTTTTTTGAACTTGATCGTTAATAATATCACAGCTGTGCTTATTTATGCTGAGCCAAACTGTTGGAGCTTTTGATGTCTGTCTATACAAAGGTTGATCCTGATGAGCTAGCAACTTTCCTTCAGCGCTATTCGATTGGTAGGCTGATTCACTATGCCGGTATCAGCGCTGGTGTGACAAATACTAATTACTGGTTGGATACAGACACTGGACAATATGTACTGACGCTATTTGAGCATCTTGATAGTGCTGGCCTCAACTATGTACTTGGCTTACAGCATCACCTAGCTGATAAAGGTGTTAATTGCACGGCACCGATAGTCGACAGTGAAGGGTTATTATTTTCGCCTCTTAATCATAGACTGGCTACCATTGTTAATCGCATCCCAGGGTCTGTTTGTCGAAATCCTACAGTCAATCAATGTCGTCAGATCGGGGCTGAACTCGCAAGGTTTCATTTGGCTGGATTCAGTTATGAAAATCACCAACCTAATAGTCGTGGCCTTAACTGGTGGAAATCCATTTCCAAACAATTACGTTTTGTACTAGATGACGCTGATCTGAGCCTGATTAATCTTGTTATTGAGGATTTTGAATCCACTGATTTGGCCGACGTACCACAAGGTGCATTACACGGCGATTTATTTCACGACAATGTCTTATTTGATGGTGATTGTTTGGGTGGCATTATTGACTTTGACTACGCCTGTTACGATTATCTGGTTTACGATATTGCCGTTACCGCTAATGATTGGTGTATTGACGGTAACGGCGCGATTCAGCCAGAAAAAATGTCAGCTTTTGTTGCTGCTTATATTGAAATTAAGCTGTTACTAGCCTGTGAACTTGTGGCATTACCGATAATGCTCGAGGTGGCTGCTTTGCGTTTTTGGCTTTCGCGACTTTATGATAAGAATTTTCCACTCAAAGGAGAATTGACCTTTGTTAAAGATCCGAATGAGTTTAGGAAAATGCTGTTATTGAGACGAAAAGATCCCGTTTCATTTACCGATACAAAAACTGGAAAATATAGTTCCAAGTAAGTCGTCTGATGTGAACTCGCCGGTTATTTCATTGAGGTGCTGCTGGGTAATACGCAAGTCTTCGGCCATTAATTCGCCGGAATGCGTTTCGGTAAAAATTGAATCGGCTTGATAGAGGCTCTCTTGAGCACTGATTAAGGCTTCTACATGTCTTCGCCTTGCCAAAATTGTCTGGTTATCTTGATTATAATCGGAGTCTTTTCCTACAATTAAATCGATTAGGGCGTCTATACCCTCACCACTTTTAGTTGAGATAGAGTTATCGCTGATTTCTTGGTTTGGCTGCAAATCTGATTTACTTAAAATCAAATGATAGTTGGATGATCCTAAAGCTTCGACAATTTTTTGATCATCTGGTGTCAAACCAATACTGCCATCTACCAGCAGTAATATCGTATCGGCCTTGTCGATTTCCAACCAGGCTCTTTTGATACCTTCCTGCTCGACGAGGTTATCGGAGTCACGTAATCCAGCCGTATCGTTAATTCGAACGGGAATTCCCTTTAGTGAAATATTTTCACGTAAGACATCACGGGTTGTACCGGGTATTTCAGTTACAATGGCAGCTTCATATCCAGCAAGATAATTCAGCAAACTTGATTTACCAGCATTAGGTAAACCTACAATAGCGACATTGAGACCATCATTTAAAACTCTTCCGCGTTCAGCTTGTTTGAGTAAGTTATCGAGGCTTAATCTACAGCTGTCTAGCTTATCTTGTATTGAGCTATCAGCTAGAAAATCGATTTCCTCTTCAGCAAAATCAAGTGCAGCTTCTACATAGGCTCTTAAATAGACCACTTCAGACACCAGAAACTTTACCTGAGAAGAAAATTGGCCCTCTAGTGACCGTATTGCCGCTTTGGCTGCGGCGCGACTACCCGATTCAATGAGATCGGCTACGGCTTCGGCTTGTGCAAGATCTAACTTGCCATTAAGAAAGGCGCGCTCTGAAAACTCACCGGCTCGTGCCAGCCGAGCACCCAGAAAACAAATTCGTTCTAATAACATGTCTAGCAATATCGGGCCGCCATGACCCTGAACTTCTACAACATGCTCGCCTGTAAATGAATGCGGAGCCTGGCTATAGATACAAAGGCCATGATCTATTGGATGGGCGGTTTCATCGAGGAATTTTCTGAACAAGGCACGACCTTTTACTAAGGTCGTGCCTGTCAAGACTTGTGCAATTTCTAGCGCGTTTGGGCCCGATATGCGGATAATACCAATGCCACCAATACCTGGTGGCGTGGCCACTGCTGCTATGGTTTCAACAACAGCCATTGACTTGTTGTATAGCATTAACTAATGACTGTTGTTGATGTTTATTTGCCACCAGCATCGATGCGTTTAGTAATGACCCACTGCTGAGCTATCGAAAGCGAATTGTTCACAATCCAGTAAAGCACTAAGCCAGCAGGAAAAAATGCAAAAAAGATAGTGAAAACAAAAGGTAGTGCCATCATAACTTTTGCTTGAATTGGATCAGGCGGTGCAGGATTCAATCGCTGCTGTATAAACATGCTAATACCCATGATGACCGGCATTACGTAGTAGGGGTCCATGACTGATAAATCTTGAATCCACAAAATAAATGGCGCCTGTCGTAGTGCAACTGTTTCGAGTAGAGCCCAATACAGCGCAATAAACACCGGTATTTGAACCAACATCGGCAGGCAACCACCCATTGGGTTGATTTTCTCAGTTTTATAAAGCTCCATCATAGCCTGATTCATTTTCTGACGGTCATCACCATGACGTTCTTTTAATGATTTTAAACGAGGTGCTACCTTGCGCATTCTGGCCATTGAACGATAACTAGCTTCTGATAACTTGTAAAATACAGCCTTGATGGTGAAGGTCAGTAGAATGATAGCCAAGCCCCAGTTCCCTACATAACTATGATAGAACGAAAGCAACCAGTACAGAGGTTTAGAGAGGAAGGTCAGTACACCATAGTCCACAGTAAGATCTAACCCAGGGGTAATCTCTTCTAGGCGCTCTACTAGTTTAGGACCAACAAAAAACTGGCTGTTGAATTCCCCACTAGCACCATTGGCAACTGACTTATTTGCAGATCGCATACCTATCGTATAAGTCGCAGGATAACGATTCGTGCTTGAAATACTGTAAACTAGGTTGTTTCCTTCTTGTGACGGTATCCAGGCCGACAGAAAATAATGTTGAATCATGGCTATCCAGCCGCCAGTGGAGTTTATTTTTAATTTCTCATCTTCCATGTCATCAAAGCTAACTTTTGTGTATTTTTCTTCTTCGTTGTAATACACGGCACCTGTATAGGTATTAATTAATTTCGACTCTGATAATGGTCGAGTTCTTTGTAATTGTCGATATTCACTGCCTTGCCAATCAGATCCAGAATTATTTAAAACTGTGTGCTGGACATTAACTAGATAGTCTCCTTGTATGAATCGAAATGTCTTTACGACTTCTATACCATCTTGGCGCCAGGTAAGTGGAACTAATAATTCGTCGTCACCTTCGGTCATAACGTAATTCTGTTTTTGTGCCTCGAAAATACTGTGATGAGTAGGAGCGGTATTAGCTCTGTTTCGAAGGCCACTTTGCAAAATATGCACGGTATCCTTGCCGCTGTGTACTAGCTCAAGAAACTCATTTGGGTCTTCCAGTGTCAGTGGGTATTTCTTTAACTTAATCGATCGAATGACACCGCCACGGCTATCAATAACCACGATAATGACATCTGTTTCGACGGTAATTAATGTCGCGCTAGCCTGTAGGGTATCGTTTTGTAACTCGCTATTACTATTACCTAATTGATTATCAATTTCGGGTAAATCTTCCATATTAGCAATACTAGGCTGGTCCTGCCTTGTTACACCATTATCATTTTGTGCGACAACAACTGGCTTCGGGCCATAGTCAACCTGCCATTGTTGCCAAATTAACATACCGACAAATGCGGTCGCTGCGAACAGGAATAGTCTTGTATTGTCCATCAAATTACTCTGGTCAGATTTTGGCGTTAGTTGTTTTAGATTGGGGTACAGGGTCGTAACCACCGGCATGCCAAGGATGGCAACATGAAAGACGCTTGGTTGTCAGAAAAAGACCTTTGAACACTCCATGTTCGGTAATTGCTTCAATGGCGTATTGAGAACAGGTAGGCGTATAACGACAGCTATTGGCTAAAAATGGGCTTAGCAAGTATTGATAAGAACGTATTATTATAATTAGAATTTTTCGCATGGCCTATTTGCATCTTTTATCTGCATCGATTACCCGTATAAAGTACGATCGTCGATCAGGCACATCGTTTTATAATGCTATTCCAGTGCTGATCCAGGCTAGCTCTTAATTGCATGCTGTCATTTAACAGAATTTGCTTACGTACCATGATTACTAAGTCTCTCGCTGGTAACCGTTGCTGAATTCTTCGAAAACTTTCTCTAAAAACCCTTTTCAAGCCATTTCTATGTACAGCTTTTTTGATCTGTTTTTTTGCAATAGCAAAACCGATCCTAGGATTTGTACTCGTGTGAGCACTCACTAGAATCGTAATACCTGAGTCGCCTATGCGAATGTTTTTACTAAAAACCTGACGGAAGTCGACTGCCGTTGTCAGTCTTAGCTGCCTTGGAAACGATTCCTCAGCCTTATTTTCCACTACTTAAGGTGTCAGACGAGCTCTGCCTTTAGCTCTACGAGCCTTGATTACGTTTTGTCCGCCACTCGTTTGCATTCTGGCGCGAAATCCGTGCGTTCTAGCACGCTTTAAATTACTTGGTTGAAAAGTACGTTTCATGTCTTGTGTCTCAGCTAATTCTACTTGTCGGTTTCAACAAGGCGCGATAATGTACTTGGACATGGAAGCCACGTCAACCCTTATTGCGACTCTATTTAAGTGCACTTTGTTACCGTTTTATGTACAACCTGTGGATATCAAAACTATTTAACAGATTGGTCTTTGCTATGCCTGTGGATAAGTATACTATTGGCGTCGCTAAATAACTTGAGTAGACTCTTCTTTGAGTGTCATCTCATACTTATTTTCTCCCTTTTTATACAACTTTAATTATCCACAGGTATTTCTATTTTGGTCCCTATTTGGCAACAGTGTATTTCTCTTCTAGAAGCTGAAATTAGTGAACAACAGTTGAATACTTGGATTTTACCGCTTCAAGCTGAACAAGAGTTAAGTGTTTTAAAATTATTAGCCCCCAATCGTTTTGTTATGGATTGGGTTCGTAAACACTTCCTTGAGCGTATCAATGAGTTAGTCTCTGGACTAGATGATAGTAAATCTATTTCTGTTAATTTATTAATTGGTTCTCAAACAAGACCGGTTAGTTCAGTCAAAGGTGGTGGTAATAATGAACCTGTCAAAAAACAAAACAAATCTTCCACATTTAGCGATACACAACTTTTTAGTAACTTTGTTGAAGGTAAGTCAAATCAGTTGGCTAGAGCAGCTTCCATTCAAATTAGCAATACTCCCGGCTCTGACTATAACCCACTGTACATTTATGGTGGTGTTGGACTAGGTAAAACACATTTAATGCATGCCATTGGAAACCAAATTAGACAAAGAAACCCTGAAAGCAATATTTTGTATGTTAATTGTGAACGCTTTGTTTCTGACATGGTTAAAGCGCTTCAGCATAGTAAAATGAATGAGTTTAAAAACTACTATCGCAGTTTGGATGCTCTGTTAATAGATGATATTCAGTTTTTAGCTGATAAAAACCGTTCACAAGAAGAATTTTTCCATACCTTTAATTCCTTATATGAATCAAAGGCCCAAATGGTTATTACCTGTGATCGGTTCCCAAAAGAAATTGAAGGCCTTGAAGATAGAATTAGATCTCGTTTAGGATGGGGCCTTGCTGTCGATATTAAACCTGCCGATCTAGAAACCAGAGTTGCAATACTGAACAGTAAAGCTGAACAAGCCAATGTTATTGTCCCCGATGATGTTGCCTTTTTCATTGCTGAACGTTTTAAGTCCAATATTAGAGAGTTAGAAGGAGCACTTAAAAGAGTTATTGCTCATGCCCATTTTACTGGACAACGCATAACCCAAGATTTTGCTCGACAAGCATTAAAGGAATTACTGGCTGTGCAAGATAAACCCGTCACAATCGACAAAATTCAAAAACATGTTGCAACTTATTACAAGATAAGAGTTGCCGATTTACTTTCTAGCAGAAGAACTCGCTCTATAACCAGGCCCCGTCAATTAGCAATGAGTATTACCAAAGAATTGACCAGACACAGCCTCCCAGAAATAGGTGGAGCTTTTGGTGGGCGAGATCATACAACCGTATTACATGCTTGTCGGAAGATTGTTGAGCTACGCAGTGTAGATAACGTTCTTGACGAAGACTATGAAAATATCGTTAGGCTCTTAACCAACTAGTCTTCAATATTATAGAGCCTACCCTAGGCGCTAAAGCACTTTTTTTATTATAAACCTGTTATTTCTTTGTGGATAAGATTCACACAGGTTTTTTTTACTATATTTTTACCGTTTTATGCACAGTTTGTGCATGATCTTTTGACAGTTTAAATTGGCATTATTTTAATTTAAGTTATTGATATTTATATGTTTTTTTGACTTATTTACAATTCCCATAGTTCCTAATAACAGTAACAATATGTATATAATAAAAATTTATTATTAAATATGTAAATATTTAGATAGTTTTAAATATTAATAAATGGACTAAGGGAATAAGGTATAAAATCAATCAGAAATGCATAGTTAAAACGTGTAGTGGGTTAAT
>JBLILW010000037.1:0-15206 GCA_047638435.1 Urechidicola sp. | reverse complement strand
TTACCGGTAACTATAATTTTTCTGTATATCTCGGTATTCCTTATGTGCCTGGTGTGGGTGAAATGGTTGTATTCTGCGGCGCGATTGTCGGGGCTGGTTTTGGATTTTTGTGGTTTAACACCTATCCCGCGCAAGTGTTCATGGGTGATGTTGGAGCCTTGGCATTGGGTGCTGCATTGGGTGTTGTTGCGGTCATCGTACGTCAAGAACTCGTGCTATTTATCATGGGTGGCATTTTTGTTGTTGAAACAATGTCAGTGGTGTTGCAGGTGGCCTCGTTCAAACTGACCGGTCGACGTGTTTTTCGGATGGCACCCTTGCATCATCACTTCGAATTGAAAGGCTGGCCGGAACCCAGGATCATTGTTCGGTTTTGGATCATCACGGTTGTCCTCGTGCTGATTGGATTAGCGAGCCTTAAGGTTCGTTAATGTTAAATATGAACGCACAATCCAAACAACATGCTGAAGCAAATTATCTGGTAGTAGGCCTCGGCTTAACCGGGTTTTCTGTTGCGCGATATTTGATATCGCAGGGCTATCGTTGTCGCGTTCAAGATACAAGAGACATACCGCCTTATTTTCATGCGCTACGCGCTGAGTTTCCTTCGGCGGACATTGTTAAACAACCGTTGAATGCTGAACTGATTGATTGGTCTGATGTACTGGTGGTGAGCCCTGGATTATCCATTTCACAACCTGAAATTGTACAGGCCATTGATCTTGGTAAAGCAGTCATTGGTGATATTGAATTGTTTGCGCAAGCGACAATTGGTAAGCCAGTTGTCGCGATCACTGGCTCAAATGGTAAGAGTACAGTGACCACATTGTTAGGTGAAATGATTGCCGCCGACGGTAAGTCAGTTGGCGTAGGTGGTAATCTGGGTATTCCCGCACTTGATTTATTACATCAACCTGCCGATTACTTCGTTCTCGAACTCTCTAGCTATCAACTAGAAACGACGCAATCCTTACAGCCCGTTGCAGCAACTGTATTGAACCTGTCGGAAGATCACCTCGATCGCTACAACAGCTATGCCGATTATATTCAAGCCAAATTACATATTTATCAAAACGCCAAAATCTGCATCAGTAATGAGGATGACGAAACTACGCGTCACAATTCGAATGATATTCTGTTTGGCTTATCGGATAACGGAGCGGCTGAATTTGGGCTAGTCAAAAACGACTCTGGCACTTGGTTAGCATACAAGGATGAACAGTGGGTTAACGTTAATCAATTGAAAGTTACTGGCCGTCATAACTGGGCAAACTGCTTGGCCGCGATGGCTCTGGCATGCACGCTCGATATTTCTCGTCAGGCCATCATCAAGGCGATGATTGAGTTTAAAGGCATACCACATCGCAGTGAATGGATCGCTGAAATTGATGGTGTTGAATGGGTAAACGATACGAAGGCAACCAATGTCGGTGCAGCGCTAGCGTCGATCGAAGGACGGGATCGGCCGATTATTTTGATTGCTGGTGGGCAATCTAAAAATGCCGATATGGGCATACTTTATCAATCCATCAAACAGCAGGTAAAACTGGTATTGCTGATGGGTGTTGACGCAGACCGAATCGAACAGGCATGGAAAGGTTCTGCTCCTATAGAGCGTGTCGACAACATGGCAAATGCGGTTGTTTGGGCGAAACAAAAAGCGGTTAGTGGTGATTGTGTTTTACTCGCACCTGCTTGTGCCAGTTTTGATATGTATCCAAACTTTGAAGCACGTGGTGACGATTTTGCGAACCATGTCAGGCGGTTACAACATGACTAGCCAGGCCACCAGAAAAATGCCATTAATGGAAAAACCCAGTTTTGACTTCGGCCTAGATCTTGACCGTGTCATTTTATTTCTGTACGTCACGCTCGTATTGTTGGGGTTAGTAATGGTGGCATCAGCCTCTATCGGCATTGCTGATCAGCAAATTCAGGATCCCTTCTATTACGCAAAAAGACAGTTTGTGCGTATATTAATGAGCCTAATTTTAATCTGGATTGCGTGGAGAATCCCACTTCAATTCTGGAACAAAAATGGAATGGCTCTGATGCTTGGTTCGATCGTATTGCTTGGTGTCGTTTTAATCCCCGGTGTTGGCCACACAGTTAATGGCAGTACACGTTGGTTGAATTTTGGTCTGTTTACCTTTCAGATATCAGAAGTGTCAAAACTGTTCCTAATTATTTATCTCAGTGGTTATTTGATTAGACGAGCCGAGGAAGTGCAAACGAACACAATGGGCTTTTTAAAGCCAATGTTCATTATGGCGTTTGCGAGTGGTCTATTAATTCTGGAGCCTGACTTTGGCGCAGCCACCGTGTTACTGTTAACAGGGTTAGGTTTGATGTTTCTAGGAGGTGTTCGATTCGGACAGTTCATACTATTCGTTTCTGGTACTCTAGCAATTATGGTGATACTTGCCATTTCTTCCCCTTACAGAATGGCGCGCATTACTTCTTTTCTTGACCCATGGGCTGATCCTTTCAACAGTGGTTTCCAGTTAACTCAGTCTCTCATAGCCATCGGTAGCGGCGGCTGGTTTGGTAGTGGTCTGGGTGGCAGCATTCAAAAACTGTTCTATTTGCCCGAAGCGCATACCGACTTTCTGTTCGCTATATACGCCGAAGAGTTCGGATTGGTTGGAACAGTCATCTTGATCTCACTATATGCCGTATTTGCTTTACGTTGTTTTTCGATTGGAAAAATGGCATTACTAGGTCAACAGGCCTTCGGCGCCTACCTTGCTTATGGGGTTGGATTACTGATTACCTTACAAGCAATTATCAATATTGGCGTTAATATGGGCGCATTACCCACAAAAGGACTAACACTGCCATTTATCAGCTATGGTGGGAATAGCATTTTGACTATGTCATTTGCAGTGGGACTAGTGTTGCGTGTTTATAAAGAATTCAAACAGGCTGGAAGCCCTGAATCGAGCGCTGCACGAAGGGGCAATAAGAATATCCGTGACAAGGACTGTAAAAAGGTTAGCCGTGGAAAAAATAAGCGGGTGGCGATATGACCATGATCGATCAAAAGCCTATTTTGGTGATGGCCGGTGGCACAGGCGGACATGTCTTCCCAGCGCTAGCTGTAGCCGAGCATTTGCGTAACCAGGGTGAAACCATCATCTGGTTAGGCACACGCGCGGGTATCGAATCAACTGTCGTACCCGCTGCGAATTTTGCTATCGAATGGCTTAATGTGCAGGGTTTACGCGGCAGCGGTATCGCTACTTTGGTATTGGCGCCTTTTAGAATTGCACGGGCATGTTGGCAAGCACAACAAATACTCAGACGATTGCGTCCAAAGGCAGTGCTTGGCATGGGTGGCTTTGCATCGGGCCCTGGGGGTTTGATGGCTTGGATTCTAAATATTCCACTATTTTTACACGAACAAAATTCAGTCATGGGGTTGACCAATCGTTTACTCTATCGTCTCGCAACGCGTAATTATTTTGGTTTCGCTAAAGCAGCAAATAACATTCCACGAAGTGAAGTGATAGGCAACCCAGTTCGAGCCGATCTGATTGGCCTTGAATTGCCAGAAATCCGTTTCGCTTTACGAGGCGCTGGTCCATACACTTCAGGACAGAATAGAAACTTAACCCTGCTGGTCATTGGGGGCAGCCTGGGCGCTGCTAGTTTAAATCAAAAGCTACCCGAAGCGATTGCATTGCTCAGCAAGGCAGATCGTCCGCAAGTAAAACACCAATGTGGCAGAAAGCATAGTGACACCTGCCAAAAAAACTATGACGTCAACTTGGTTGATGCCGAAGTATTACCCTTCATCGAAGATATGCGGGCTGCTTATGAATGGGCCGATATTGTGGTTTGCCGATCGGGCGCGCTAACAATCGCAGAGCTAGCAGCGGTAGGCATCGCGTCTATCTTAATTCCTTACCCTTATGCCTCCGACAATCACCAATTTCACAATGCCTGTTTTTTGCAGTCCAAAAATGCAGCCCGTGTCATTAATGAAAGTGATCTTACTAGTGAGTCATTGGCATCGTTATTGACTTATTTTCAAAATAATCGAGATGAACTGATAACAATGTCTGTCAATGCACGAGCACAGGCGACAGTCGATGCCACAGAAAACCTGGCTAAAGGTATTCTCACTGGAGCAACACTATGACGGTTAGTGCCAAACACTTTATGCGACGAATCAAAAATATCCACTTCATCGGCATCGGTGGTGTTGGCATGAGTGGCATTGCAGAGGTATTCCATAACCTGGATTACGTCATTAGTGGTTCAGATATTGCCGAAAGTGCGATGGTCAAACACTTACGTGGCCTCGGTATCAAGATTCATATTGGGCATCAACAGGCAAACATTGATAACGTGCACGTGGTTGTTATATCGACTGCAATCGATGAAGAAAACGAAGAAATTATTGCCGCGAAGGCACAACGAATTCCGATTGTTCGTCGTGCCGAAATGCTAGCCGAGTTAATGCGCTTTCGGCGCGGAATTGCGGTGGCTGGAACCCACGGCAAAACCACCACCACCAGTTTGGTTGCCAGTGTGTTAGCTCAAGGCAACATCGATCCTACTTATGTAATAGGCGGAAAATTAAATAGCTCTGCTAGTCATGCAAAATTGGGCTTAAGTGACTATCTGGTAGCTGAAGCAGATGAAAGTGACGCGTCATTTTTATACCTACAACCGATGATGTCGATAGTCACCAATATCGATCAAGATCACCTGTCGACCTATGAAGGTGACTTCGAGCGATTAAAGCAAACCTTTGTCGAGTTTTTACATCACCTACCTTTTTACGGGCTGGCAATTCTTTGTGTGGATGATCCAGTAGTTCGAGAAGTAATGGTTGATATCGCTCGTCCCGTATTGACCTACGGTGAATCGGAAGACGCTGATGTTCGCATTACAAGTGTTGTTGCCAGAGGTAAGAAGACAGCATTTTCGGTGATACTGCCAAATGCAAAAGCACCTCTAGACATTGTGTTGAACCTGACCGGTAAGCATAACGTATTAAATGCGACTGCCGCTATTGCGGTTGCCTACGAGCTCGAAGTTGATAACGAATCGATTAGTACGGCATTGGCTGAATTTGCGGGTATTGGTCGCCGCTTTGAAATCAGTGAGGATATCAAAGTTGAGGCGGGCAAAGTCATGCATGTTGATGACTATGGACATCATCCGAATGAAATTAAAGCGACGGTTGCCGGTATTCGTGCTGCCTGGCCTGATAAACGTTTGACCGTCGTGTTCCAGCCACATCGTTACTCACGAACTCGAGATTTATTTGAAGACTTTAGTCAAATTTTGTCTGAGGTAGATCAACTTATTTTGCTGGATGTTTATCCAGCTGGCGAAAAACATATTAAAGATGCTGATGGTCGGTCATTAGCGCGATCGATTCGCGGACGAGGTAAAGTCGATCCGGTATTTGTTGAAGAACTAGAAGATCTTGATGAAGTTGTTGAGACCGTATTACAAGATGGCGATATTTTTCTGACTCTAGGTGCCGGTAGTATCGGCGCCTGGTCGGCTAAATTTCTGACACAACATAGCGCCCAAGAAAATAAGAGTGACGAGAAGTGAACGTGGCCTCGAACCTTTCATACAACGGCGAATTGTTGCGCGACGAATTAATGTCGAAGCACACAAGCTGGCGCGTGGGTGGAAAGGCCGACAACTACTATATTCCCGTTGATTTAAATGACTTGCAACAATACCTAAAATCAATTCCGAGTAACGCAAATATTAGCTGGGTTGGTCTTGGCAGTAATATGCTCGTGAGAGACGGTGGTATCCGTGGCTATGTAATTGCAACAGTGAATGCTCTGAGAGAAATCAAACTGCGTGACGATGGTTTTGTCTATGCTCAAGCAGGTGTTACCTGTGCCAAGCTGGCAAAGTTTTGTCTTAAACATGGCTTGGCGGGTGCTGACTTTCTGGCCGGAATTCCTGGTACTGTTGGTGGTGCGTTAGCGATGAATGCCGGTGCATTTGGTAGTGAGATCTGGTCATTTGTGGCGCAGGCTGAAATGATTAATCGGCAAGGCGAATTGATCAACCGCAAGACAGAAGAGTTTGATGTTCACTATCGTCGAGTAAGCCAGTTTAATAATGAATGGTTTGCTGCGGCAAGATTCCGCTTCGATACTCAGCTAGAACAAAAAGACTCGAACATAAAAAAATTATTACAACAGCGTAATGCGAGCCAACCAATTGGATTACCTTCTTGTGGCTCCGTGTTCAAAAACCCGCAAGGACAATATGCCGCTAAGTTAATCGAAGCGGCTGGATTAAAGGGCTATTGCTACGGTCATGCCTGGGTATCAGAAAAACACGCGAATTTTATTATTAGTAATTCACAAACATCAGCCAAAGATATAGAAGGCTTAGTTGCATTTATTCAACAAACGGTTAAACAAAAATTTGATGTCATGCTTGAGACAGAAGTGCGAATACTGGGAGATGAGTTATGAATTATGAAGCCCTGAAACCGTCGATCCAATCAGTCGAAAATAATGGTCGAGTGGCTGTTCTGATGGGCGGTACTTCTGCTGAACGCGATATATCATTAATGAGTGGCAACGCTGTTTATGAAGCATTAATCAATATCGGTGTCGATGCATTCAAACTCGATATCCAGGATAATGCAATTGACCAATTACAAAACCTGAAGGCCGATAGAGTTTTTAATATCTTGCATGGTCGCGGTGGTGAAGACGGACAATTGCAAGCCGTAATGGATTTGCTCGGAATCACTTACACCGGCAGTGGGGTTTGTGCTTCGGCTCTCGCCATGAATAAATTACTGACGAAACGTGTGCTACGCGGTAGCGGTTTACCAACGCCTGATTTTCAGGTGATTAATAGTGAAGAAGACTGCAAACGTTTATTAGAAGAATTGGGATTGCCAGTGTTTGTGAAACCGAACCTGGAAGGTTCGAGTATTGGTATGACAGCTGTCACCAAAGCAGAGGGGCTCATTCCAGCCTGGAAGAAAGCTAGCCAGTTTGGTGAAGTTTTTGCTGAAAAGTGGGTTATGGGCGCAGAATATACAGCGGGATTTTTGGGCGATCAGATATTGCCATTGATCAAGCTAGAAACGCCACGTGAATTTTACGATTACGAAGCCAAATACTTTTCTGACGATACTATCTATACCTGTCCCAGTGGGTTAGATGAAAAAACCACTACAAGCATTAATGAATTAGTCGCTAAAACAATCAAAGTGACAGGTGTAAAACACTGGGGCCGTGTAGACATCATGCTCGATGAAAATAACCAGCCATTCATTATCGAAATCAATACTGTGCCTGGCATGACTGATCATAGTCTGGTGCCGATGGCGGCTAAAGAGGCTGGGTTAGGTATGTCTGAACTAGTATTGAAAATACTTGAGTTAACGTTACAAGGAGATGAATTATCGTCAGTAGGAGCACAGCATGTTTAGTTTTCGCAAAAGTAGTGGCCAGGCAAAAAAGAAAAAGAAGGCCTCAGAAACTAATGTTGAATTCAAATGGCGCGGTATTTATACCTGTCTTTTAGTAATTGTGCCTTTGTTTGGTGGTACTTCATACCTGTTTCAAAACCATACTTTTTTGCCGATTAAAACGATTCAGTTATCAGGCACATTTCAACATATCGATCAGCAAGAAATCGAAAAAACATTACGTCCCTTTGTCGGAGAGGGTTTTTTCTCACTCGATATCCAAAATGTTAGAAATAGTTTGAGAGATAAACCCTGGGCTGAGACAGTTTCCATTCGGCGAGTTTGGCCTGATCGAGTGATGATTAAAATTGTAGAGAAAAAACCATTAGCACGCTGGGACGCTAATCATTTATTAAGTGACAACGCGAAAATATTTGAGGCGAACGCAAAGGCATTTAAGCATTTACCACAGGTCTATGGTTCGAATGTTGAGCCTAAGCAAGTACTGCAACAATATTATGATTTTTCTGAACAGTTCCGATCACTCGATGAAACCATCAACCAAATTAATATTGATAGCCGTGGAGCGGTCGACATCGAATTGGCAAAAGGTTTTAAAATTAAGTTGGGTAGAGATAACGTGGATAGCAAACTAGAAAGACTGGTGTCTATTTATGCTAAACAGATAAGGCCCAGACGGACAGAGATCCAGCAACTCGATTTGCGCTATAGCAATGGTTTTGCGGTTGCATGGAAAAAGGAAGCACTGATAGACAGAGACGAAGCGTCTCTGTGGAGAAATAATAATGTCTAAAAAAAGTAGCAATAACCTGATTGTAGGGCTCGATATTGGGACCTCTAAGGTTGTCGCAATTGTTGGCGAAATAACTGCTGAAGGTGGTATTGATATCATCGGAATTGGCACACAACCTTCGAGAGGATTGAAAAAAGGGGTTGTAGTCAATATTGAATCGACAGTGCAATCTATTCAACGAGCGGTAGAAGAAGCTGAGTTAATGGCAGGCTGCCAGATTCGATCTGTTTATGCCGGTATTGCCGGCAGCCATGTGCGTAGTATTAATTCACACGGCATAGTTGCGATAAAAGATAAAGAAGTGACGGCCGCTGACGTGGCACGTGTTATCGATGCAGCCAAAGCCGTCGCCATCCCTGCCGACCAGCGCATTCTGCACGTCATACCACAGGAATTTATCATTGATAGCTCAGAAGGCATCCGTGATCCGATTAGCATGTCGGGTGTGAGACTTGAAGCTAAGGTTCATTTGGTGACTGGTGCGATGAGTGCTGCACAAAATATTATCAAATGCGTGCGACGCTGCGGCCTCGAAGTTGATGACATTATCCTCGAACAACTTGCGTCGAGCGCATCGGTATTGACCGATGACGAAAAAGAGTTGGGTGTTTGTCTGGTCGATATTGGCGGTGGTACAACCGATATTGCAGTGTTCTCTGATGGTGCTATTCGCCATACGGCTGTGATCCCCATAGCGGGTGATCAAGTCACTAATGATATTGCTGTAGCGCTACGGACGCCAACGCAATATGCCAACGACATTAAAATTAAATATGCTTGTGCACTGCGTCAACTAGCGACAGAAGACGAAACAATCGAAGTGCCAAGCGTAGGCGACAGAGAGCCACGCAGGCTCGCGCGCCAAACGTTGGCCGAAGTCGTTGAGCCACGTTACGAAGAGTTATTGAGCCTGGTGCATGCTGAGCTCAGGCGCAGTGGTTTTGAAGAAATTTGCGCCGCAGGTCTGGTATTGACCGGCGGTAGCTCCAAGATGGAAGGCGTTATCGAACTGGCAGAAGAAATTTTTCACATGCCCGTTCGGTTGGGCTATCCACAACATGTATCAGGGTTAGTTGATGTGGTGAGAAACCCAATACATGCCACAGGTGTTGGACTGCTTCTGTTTGGAAACAGGCAGCAGTCTGGCTTGTCTAGTTATAAACTAGACGATAATTCTGAAGACAGCATTTGGTTGAAAATGAAAAGCTGGTTTCAGGGCAATTTTTAGCATAGCAATAGCAAGAGGATAACTACAATGTTTGAATTAATGGATACACACTCAAAAGATCCTGTCATTAAAGTAATTGGTGTCGGCGGTGGTGGTGGTAACGCTGTTCAGCACATGGTCACTGCTGGAATCGAAGGCGTTGAATACTTGTGTTTGAATACTGACGTACAAGCACTGAATAAGATGGATAATAAATCGACCATGCAAATTGGATCGAGTATCACTAAAGGACTGGGTGCAGGCGCTGACCCTGGAATTGGACGTCAGGCGGCACTGGAAGATCGCGAACGCATTCAAGAAGCAATCGAAGGTACAAATATGTTGTTCATCACTGCAGGCATGGGTGGTGGCACAGGTACGGGTGCAGCTCCTGTTATTGCACAAATAGCAAAGGAGATGGGCATTTTAACTGTCGCAGTGGTAACCAAGCCATTTGGTTTTGAGCGAAAGAAGAGAATGGAACAAGCTGAAGCTGGCATTCGAGAGTTATCGAGTGTTGTTGATTCATTGATCACGATTCCAAATGATAAATTAAAGGTTGTGCTCGGAAAAGATACGACTGTAATGGAAGTATTTATGAAGGCTAATGATGTCCTGCGGGGTGCCGTTCAGGGTATTGCCGAATTAATGACACTGCCAGGCCTGATCAACGTAGATTTCGCTGACGTACGCACCGTCATGTCAGAAATGGGTATGGCAATGATGGGTACCGGATCTGCCACGGGTGAAGATCGTGCCATTAAGGCAGCAACTATGGCCATTTCTTCACCTTTACTTGAAGACGTCAACATTGCAGGAGCACAAGGTATTCTGGTCAATGTTACAGCAGGTCTAGACATGTCAATCGGTGAGTTTGACGATGTAAGCCGTACTATCACTGAATTAGCTTCTGAAGATGCGAATGTTGTTGTTGGAACTTCGCTAGATGCCAATATGCCAGAAGGCGAGATACGTGTCACAATGGTTGCTACCGGCCTAGGTCGAGTTCCAGTACTAGCTGATGCACCTTCAATTACAACTATACAACCTGAAATAGATGGCCAGATTGATTACAAGAAATTAGAGAAGCCAACCGCTATTCGTAAAAAAATAGTAGGAGATTCAATCGAAATTCCACAGGACAAGGACAGCATGGAGTATTTGGAAATTCCTGCTTTTTTGCGTCGTCAGGCAGATTAGACTCTATTGCTAGATATAGGCTAAAAAATACCTCTTGCTAACAATCAGCTCAAGGATGAGCTGAATTGTCATTTTTTTGTGGCTGATGAGAGTTGTATGATGAATGACCCTGCATCACGTCTTTGTACCAGAATCTCTTTTTTTATGAGATTGATTTGATTTTAAATTTACAGTTTATAACCTGTTTACTGACTCGATGTTATGAAAATTATATGATCTGGTGCTAGGCATCATAGAGTGAGCTAAAATAGAGATTGATTGTTATGTTTTTGATGCCTTCTCACTTTATTTTAACTATGTTTTTAAATAAGTTTATAATAAATACGAGACACTTAAACCGACAGAATCCAATCCTGGATTTGTATTGTTTAATCCACCATTAGATATATGTTGAATACGCAAACCAATGATTGATCTTTTATTTTGCCCAAATTTATGACCAATGGTAGCCGATGAACTAAAATGTAAATGTCCACCAATATTGCGCGAACCAAACTGGGTATCTGCTAGAAACGTCGGACTAAAGCCTAATTCGAAAAAGTTGCCTGGTGCCAATACTTCCCAACTCCATAAGGGGCCTGCGGATATAAATGCAGTCGTATCCTCAGAGTTTCCTATACTACCCAAGGCTATTTCAATTCTGTTTGAATACATCCATGTTGAAGTTGGTAGGGTAAATGCAAGAGCAACTTGTTTGGTCCCTGTAAATTTTTTTATTGCAGCTAGCACCCGAATTTCAGGCGTATTTGCAGAGTCGTCCATAAATTGATTACTCGGTTCTGCCAAAACTGCTGATCCTGAAAAGAAAAAAAATGCTAAAACGAACGAAACACCATAAGCAAACTGTTTAGTCCTTTCTACAACGGAGATAACGTTTTTTTTGTATGTAAAAAATGTCCGTTCCTCGCTACCATCTAAGTACCCTGTTTCGTTGGTGACGATTGGTTTTTTTTGGTAATTATTAGTTTTTTTTACTTTCATGATGACTACGCCTATGTTGGAGCATCTAGTAAACAGACCTGTTTACTTTGGTTCGAAGAATGTATACCGATCTGTTTACATTGTCAAACGTAAAAAAGATTTATTTCGTGCTAATTTCTAATATTTAGAGTATTGTTTACATCAATTAGGTCGAGCAGATAATTTTTTCAGCAGTTTGCACGATAACATTTAATATTTTTAGGTTACTGATCGGTAAACTATATGTCGCAGAAAAGACAAGACTTGATAGATACAGCAATAGTATTGTTCGCAGAAAATGGCTTCCATGCCACAGGTATTGATCGAATAGCAGAGGTAGCCAATGTCTCAAAAAAGACTATGTATCATCATTTTCGCTCCAAAGAAGAATTGATACTGGCGGCTTTACGCCATCATGATGGTTTGTTTAGAAACCATTTCATGAAATCAGTTGATAAGAGTGGAGTCACCCCCTATGACCGTTTAATTTCGATATTTGATGTCGCGGATAACTGGTTTTCAACGCAGCAGTTTTATGGATGCTTGTTCATTAATGCCGTTAGTGAATACTCAAGGGAAGACACTGCAATACGTGAAACTTGCAAAGAATTTAAGAAGCAAATGCTGTCTTTTATTGAGTCACTCGTAAGAGAGGTAGGTATTGAAGAATACAAGGTAATAGCAGCATCGATATCGATATTGCTAGAGGGCGCTATCGTTACCTGTCAGGTCTCAAACACTGCTAATGTAGCTGAATCCGCAAAATTTGCCGCAAAGGTTCTTATTGATAGCGCGCTATTGAAAAAGGGTGAAATTTAATTGCTGAGTATTTTGATATTGTGATTTCTAGCGGTAAGTTGCATCAAAGAATTCTTTTTCTAGTAAAACTGCGTTTCTAAAATATCCAGATATACTATTTTTTTGATCACTGTCACTCTTGTCATAAGCATTATCTAATTGAATACGGAGATGTTCTACAACACTTTCAAAATAACAACCTGAATGTAGCGTTATCCATTCCCCATAATAAAATGGAAGAGCTGCGGGTGCTGGTGCAAACGGCTCAGCCCAGCTTAGGTATGACCATTCAGCAGCACACAAAACTGCGATCATAGAGCCATAACAACCACTATCGGCGGCCTCAAGCATGAGCGATTGAAATGCATATGTTGAAGGTAGGAGATCAGGCTTTATGCGATCCTTCTCAATCACGTCAAGTGCTTCGAAAGACCTTTGGAAATAGGTGTTTTCTGGTCCAGATATAACACCGAGGAATTGGGCTAGAGGTAAACGGTCTGAAAGGCTTGGAGCATGGTGAATAGCGCAGCCTGCTAGTCGAATGAAGTTATCAATAAACGTATAATCTTGGGCGAGATAAAGCCGCATTTTGTCGTTTGGTAACGTTCCTGATGCAAGTTCAGCACAAAAAGAGTGTTTTGTAGCATCATTCCAGTCGTCGATACAGCTTAGTTTTAATATTTCACTTGAACGCATTTTGTTCTCAGAGTTTTGTTGTAATACTTGATGTGGCTTTTAGTTACAGTAATAATTTTTATTTTATTGAGGCTTAAAGTATCAAGCTCAAAATAGTCAAAGTGATTAGCGAGGATGATCAGTAGGCTCACTTGATGAGCTAGTGACAGACGGATAATTACTCACAAACCCTAGTGAGGAATTATCATGCCACAGAATCTTATACAATTTCTAAATGAATGTTGCTGGATGACTTCATCCATCAATATGGTAATGAGTCACTTTCGAAGATGCTCTTAAAAAAGCCCGCTGGGGTAAAAGCTTTAGCTGTCCGAATATGATTCAAAGCACTCTTTTTTCCATCGCAAGAACCGTAAAGTATGGCAATGTTCTACCTACTAAAACTAAATAACTTTACGTATAGATTCACTGTTTCATGAATCAAATTTACCCTAAGAAAGTGGTTTCTAGCCATGTTTTTTTATCACACAATCGAAAACTAATATATCTGGCTTATCACTTATGCGTTACCTTGTAGTCGGATATCTGACCGCTTGGCTACTCAAACACAATTTGATGCAAACCATGATTGAATGTGAGGATCGAAGGCCAACTAAAGGGCCGTGTCATGGTCTACAATTGCCAACCATAGCTTTAAAGTACTAGGTATGCACGGCAATACTTAACAGAAATCCAATATCGATTTAATCATCGGTTTCAACTCGAAGATTTAGTTCCAAGGTTACTTTATGCTTGTGCTCAGAATGGACCTCGAAATCTGGCTTAGATTAGATCAGCTCATCATTCTTGTTAATCACCTACTTTAATACGACATAGGTAAGGTCTTTGATGGATTCTTTAGCAGCATCAATGCCTTCTACTTTATTAAGAGGTTAAAATATCAAGTGCTAAATAATTATTATCTATTCCAGCTCTAGAATATACAGCCTGATTGTAAAGGACTTTAACATCCACTCGGTCATTTTCACCACCAAGAGACGCTCTGCACGTGACTTTAAATAAAATTTTAATTTAGCAGATCATGCAGGTAGTTTGACCGGTGCTAGCCATGAATGGATAGGATTGCTGGTATACTTTTTTACTGGAAAAATTGATCATATATTACCAAAAACTTGCCATTAATTTACATGCCTCTGAACTTAAGCTTTCATCAAACAGAAAAAGAACAGGATGCAGATCCAGACTATCTTCAATCGTTTGCAAAAATTCAAATTATTTGCTTATTGAACTGTTGGTTTGGTTGCAAGCATGGTGGTGCCTAAGTTTGAAAGTGGCATAAAACTGCGCTCGAGCAGTCAACCCATTTGAAGTATCTGTCGAAGCAAAAGGCTTGGTTAAGACAAGCTGCCATACGGATGGTTGGAATTTATTCTGATGCTGGGTAACAAATTATTTTTTGGTTATATGCCATGCTGAGCCAACGGCCCACGCTGTGGTATTGGCTGCGAGAAGATGCCCTGTTGACGGGCAAAAATTAACTTACACAGGCCTACGTCTGGCTTTTGACCAGTTGTACAAAATGACTTCGCTGGGGACAAGCACACCAAGATTTATCGTTAATAACAGCTATTGGTGTCGACGAAATCGGTGGGTATAGTGGACAGCACTACTTTAGGCCGGTTTACCAAGTGGTTGAACACAGCAAACGACTGTCCTTCATTGGAGTAAAGCGAGCCGTCGAACAGTCAGCCGATGTCACTGGCGCCGATGACGCTTTGGTGTAAAAACTAAAGGGCAGGTGGTGCATAGGTATTATCCTTATATACCACCGCCCCTTTAAACTATTCGGCTGCTAAAGCGTCATAATCAGTCTTAGATATTTCGATAATCTCGTACTCTCCACATAAAATTCCAATGTCATAATCAATTTTAAAATAATAGCTTTGTTTAGTTAAATTGAAATTTTTTGCAAATTTACAAACGCCTTGTAAACTAATGCTAACGCCTACCTTAGTGGCTATTTCATGATTTCCTGATTTAGTTGTAGTTTCAAAATTACTACCGTTTCGAATCTCACCTACTTCATTATCATTTATATATAAATCAACAGCTTGTCCTGCTGTTAATAGGGCTGATGTCCGAAAGAAATAAAGATCAACCTCTATCTCTGT
>JBLILW010000036.1:0-15321 GCA_047638435.1 Urechidicola sp. | reverse complement strand
GGGTTGGTTTTTTACTGAGTTTGATTCATTATGCAATCAAATGTCAGAAGCACTTGAAAAAGAGACATATGAAGAATTACTTAATAGAGAGTCCCCTAGATATAATGCCCCAGACATTACTGAAATTTACAAGCCAAGAAGCAAACCCTAACAAGCCAAGAAGCAAACCCTAACAAGCCAAGAAGCAAACCCTAACAAGCCAAGAAGCAAACCCTAACAAGCTAAGCCAGCAGGACGCAGCTATGCTGCGCCTCTGCTTAGGGCGTTAGCTTTTAATTGGATTCAAATTTAACATTCGTATAATCAAAAGGAATAAAAGTGAAAAAAGTAGTATTAGCAATAAGTGTATTAGCATTAAGTGCCTGTTCAACTATGCAGCCTCCACGCTATGTAGTTTCAGTAGACAACATCCAAGTACTGAAAAAATTGACTGAAATAAATGGAGAGTTTGCATCATTAAACCAACCAGTAAAATTTAGTTCTAACTGTCGTCTAATGGGTCCAATTGAACCTGCGGATGGACTAACTATTCCACAGTTTATTACTAAGGCTTTTAATGATGAATTAAAAATGGCTGACAAATATTCAGTGGATGCCGTGAAAATAACTGGTGATATCACTAAAGTAGAGTTTTCTTCAATTTCAGGGTTAACCAATGGGTATTGGGATTTAGGCCTTAGTTTAAACTCAACTAATGGAACTAATTTAACAGTTAATAATAAATATTCTTTCAAAAGTGGTTTTGATGCAATCACTGCATGTAATGCAACTGCTGATGCTTTATCCCCTGCAGTCCAGGATTTGATTAAGGCTACAGTTACCCATCCAAAGTTTGCCGACTTAATGAAAAAAAGCTAACAAGCCATTCAAACAGGACAAATAACAGTTGGCTGTTTTTCATCCCTCAAACATTTTAGCCAACTGTTATTTGCCTCTTAATGGGGCGTTAGAAGGCAATGGATAATTTGACAATAACATTAGTAATTGGGGTCGCCGGTACTTTGGGTTCGGCTGTTGATTGGTCATTATTTTGCAGCAAAAGCAAGAAAGTCACCTTATCAGGAGCCGTTGTTTTCGGAGCAATTGTCGATTGTAAAAAGAATACATTTGCAACTTGGAAATATTAAGGATCTTGTTCCACTAATGGTTAATGAGAAGTACGGGGATATTGGCCATGTAGAAAAAGATGCAAAAGAATATATAAAAATACTAATAAATTTAAATAAAGAAGCAACGGCAATATTGCCTGCTGAATTGTGGATTGATCTTAACGAGCTAGTAAAGGAGTTAGGTGACTACTATGCGAAGGCTGTTGATGGGAGGAGCAACGAAGATATTCAAAGGATAGCTAATTGTACTGACCTTGTAACAGTTGTATCAAGAGCATTACTTGGTATTGATGAGATGACAAAAGAAACCTCTAGATTAATCACAAACATACAACCAACCATTTAATCTCGACCGAAGGGCGAGAGCAAATGCAAAGTATTGTGGAAGATAAAATTGGGAAGTAAGCTGCCTTCTAACAAAGCAATGTTACTGAAAGTCAACTGCAGGGCCAAAACTCGCCCATCAGTTGCACAGCTAGGAGTTAAATCTTAAAATAAACACAATCTAAACTTGTACTATTATGTGGACAAGTTATACTTGGCCTATATGTTGTACAGATTAGAGAGTGAGTTATGAGGGTTGTAAATTTTTCTGAAGCTAGAAACAAACTAAAAAGCGTATTGGATCAAGTAGTTGAAGACTCTGATTATACAGTTATTTCTCGGCGAGACGCCGAGGATGCAGTTGTTATGTCACTTGAGCATTTCAACGGATTGATGGAAACAGTCCATTTGCTTAAAAGCCCCGCTAATGCAGCACATTTGACGAAATCAATTAACCAGTATCGTTCTGGTAAAGTCAATAACCACGAGTTGATTGATGGCTGAAGTACTGGCATGGACCAAGGAAGCCTGGAAAGACTATATATACTGGCAAAGTCAGGATAAAAAAACACTTAGGCGCATCAATAAAATAATAACTGAAACACAGCGAAGTCCATTTGAGGGAATTGGTAAGCCTGAACCTTTAAAGGAAAATTTGAAAGGCTTTTGGTCTCGTCGTATAGATGAGAGTAATCGCTTAGTTTATGTTGTGGATAATAAATTTCTTACTATTATTTCTTGTCGCTACCACTATGGAAAATGATTTAACAAGGCATTGCACCGGACTCCGTATACTGTCGCGTTTTTTGCAAAAGCACGAAAAAGCCTCACCAGCATGCTACGCCAGTCAATGTGGCGTTAGTTGCCAATAATTACCAGGAAGTTCCCCATTAAAGAAATTACACGAATTAACCATGTTGGTTTGAGAGTAAATGATTTAGAAGTTACTAGGGCATTTTATGAAAAGCTCGGTTTTTTTTAGTCGGTCCTGTTGGTCCTGAACCTGTTGCTATTATGGAACATCCCTCAGGAGTAAATATAAATTTTATTTTAAACGCTAATACTAATAGCTCTGAAAATGTACTTATGGACATTACTAAAAAAAATCCAGATTTCGCCATCAGTCGCTTTCTTTAGATCAAAACTTGGGGCGATACGCTCTATAATGCTAGAGTGATCTGACGCTTCAGGCTTGTTGCAGATACTGGCACGAATAGGGTTCAGATCAACGTAAGCCATACACGAGATCAAGACTTCTTTACTCAAAAGGGCCTGCTCTGGCTGTTGGATAATTTATACCGGCTTTCACAAAAGTGACTGGTGCATCCATCTTCTTTATTCGCTTGACGAGCAATCGGTCCATTTAAACATTTCATAAACCAGCCTAAATCTTCCAAGCGGTTACGGTATTGCTCTATAAATCTATTGAGGTTTTCATAGTCAGCTGGATTACTCAATCCACCGTCGGCAGTGCTCATAACCAAATTGAAGAGTGCCTGTCCTTTACTGTTCGTATTCATATACAGTTGATAGACTAAAGGCATTACGGGTTTGGTGGTGATTTCACCCCAAAGCCGTCATCCAACAAAGAAATTGGTCCTTGGCTGACATTGCCATACCGTGTAATTCTTGAGAACATACATGAGAAATAGCGGGCATAACAACGAGGCAACGTGAAATCCATTACACTATTTAAATCAGCTTATTCTGATTAAATCATAAATTAAAGATCTCAAACTTCGTTATAAAATTCGATGAGACTGTTTACAATCAAGCTGAGAAATTGATAAATCTGGTCTTAAATATCTAGTAAATTTACATGGGATGTTAATTTATCCTTCAATAACGCATGTCACTAGCGTTTAGTTTAGTGCTAAATTTGAAATATTAATCAGTGAAATCAATGCGAAAACGATTCCGAATACCGATCACAATCATTACAGTTTTTGGCACAAGCTGCCTGCTAGCTTTGTCCGTTGGAATCGTATTGTTTCTTGGATTTAATCAAGCAGCCGAAAGCACTCGTCAACTTTGGGCTGATCAATCTAAGGCTCTAATCGATAGAATGGAGCAGAGTCTTGACTCACACCTACGCCCGGTTCGAGACCAAGCGTTATGGGTAGCGAGCGATATAAAAAAGGTCAGGAATCTCGAATCACTTGATGAATATATGTTTGGCGTACTAGCAGCTACACCACAGGTTGCTGGCATTGCGATCGTGACTGCTGATGGAAAGAGTCGTCGTTGGCATCGAGAGCGGCGTCTTGCAATCACTGAGGATTGGTCAAATAGATCTGAAATTGTTAACTGGCTGGAGCAGGCTAAAGTCAAAACTCAACCTGCCTGGCGGGCACCGATTTGGGTATCAGATCCGGTGGATACCGCTTCTTTGTTGCACGATATTCCTTTAACCAATGATAAAGGAGAATTTATTGGTGTGTTTGCTCAGGTGATAGCTGTTCAAGCATTATCCGATTTTTTATCCATAAGTTATACTGAAACTGGTGTAACACCGTTTGTTTTATATGACCGAGACTTTGTACTAGCTCATCCTGTTTTAAATCAGTTAGAAACGAAGCGAACTTTGCCGCGAATAAACGATGTAGACGACCTTGTGCTTGAAAGAATATGGTCCCCAGATATTGACAGTACCTTTATTACTAAAGTGCTAGAAAACACTGAAGCGAAAGGTGTTTTTATGGGCGACAAGTACTTTATGTTTCTTTATCGACACATCGAGCATTATGGTCCTTCAGCTTGGACAGTCGGTGTCTACCTGAATACACATTTATTGCCTGATGGTGAAGTAGACAGAATCCTCAATGCTATGTGGATAGGTTTGGCGGTACTAATTTTTGGGATCATTGCTTCCATCATTGTTGGTCGGAAGGTGAGTACTCCAGTGAAAGCAATCGTTTTTGCAGCAAATACGGTTGATGAAGGTCACTTAGATTCGTTGTCACCCCTAGGTAGGAGCCGTATTCGTGAACTCGACGATGCCAACAACGCATTTAACAATATGATTAAAGGGTTGCGTGAGCGAGCACTAATTCGCGATACCCTCGGACGATTTGTGCCCGAAAAAGTCGCCAGTTCGCTTTTGACTGGTGGTGGTGAAATAGAGGTTAAAAAAACAGACGCGACCATTTTATTTTGTGATATTGAGTCTTTCACGACACTGACGGAGTCACTGGGGCCAGTGAAGATTGTTGAGGTATTAAACGCTTATTTTTCAGCCATGGTCGATATTCTGGAACAGTATGAAGGTGTAGTCACTCAGTTTCAGGGTGATGCTATTCTAACGACGTTTAACGTACCTATTACCAATTCTGCTCATGCGGAGAATGCCATTCGAGCCGCGCAGGAAATGTTATCCAGTGTTGCAGCACAGACATTTGATGGAGAGCAACTCAATATTAGAATCGGTATCGATACCGGACCAGTAGTAGCAGGTGCAATAGGTGCGAAGGGCCGATTGAGCTATACCGTTCACGGCGATGCTGTAAACTTGGCATCACGCATTGAAGAAATGAATAAAATCTATGGTACTCGTTTACTAATATCAGATAGAACGACGATTTTTTTACCAAAAATCATATTTAAAATGGTTGGCGAAACCACGGTACGGGGTCAGAGTCAGCCTATAACGCTGTACACTTTAGATAATATAGCCGAATGATTACCCCACCTATCTGAAACCGTGTACTGAAGTGGTCAAGTTAGTTTGGCCACTTCAGTACTTCGAAATCAAAGATTGGAGGACAGGCACTCTTCAAATTAGGCTCTAACCAAAAAAACTGGGACTGGTTTTCACTGCATTTAGACTATGATAACCAACTGATGATTTATCAACTGTGGCACGAATCGAGGGATAACTGGATTTGTGGTCGCTTGAATGACACAACAGGTGAAGTTAATATTCTGCATAATCGAGACATCGAGCAGAGCCATCAACACCACGCTAAGACCAGCTATAATAGGCTATCACGTTACCTTTGGACTAGACAATCAAAGTTACCAGCGCTAAATCTCAGTTGGCCTATTAAACCGTTATACGACGACCTTTATTACAGACCTTTAACCCGCTAGTCTTGCCAGATGACCAGTACAGCCGAAAGTAAAATCGTTCATAAGGCCATTATTGTTGTAGCCTTTGGCTTACTTGCGCTTGCATTGGCATTTTTAGCACGTGCTGCCTTAGGATTAGCAATGCCAATTTAGGAAAGTAAGTTGGACTAGACTTGCGACATTGTATCCTACGTTGTTTCGACAACGTTGGTAGTCATGGCAGTTATATCGCCTGTTTTGGGGTTTATTCTCTACCGTAAAGGTCTATGGTTTATATTGCTATTTGGCTTGATTGCAGTCTTCGTATCGGGCGTTGTTATCGGTATCGCCGAGAGGGTCTGGGTGCCGCTAATTGGTTTTGGCATAATTGCAACTCATGCCGTTGCGTCTGCAGTGGCCGCGTTTATCACCAAAAGGTAAGTCTTGCCTCTGGCATTGCAACATCCGGTTCTACTGTTAAATAAATTTTAATTGTGCCGCTAATCACGTTCGCTTTCGCATCATTTGCTGGCGGTGGGGATATGTAGGCAATGCTTGTCTATTTCTTTTGTTCTCTTTTTCAAAAAAACGGCCAGAGTTTATCAGCATTTGCTGTTTAACCTTGCCGTTAACCCGCTCGTTTTCGACCAATCGAAATGATTGTTAGGTTTTGCCAGACTGGTCAGTTTTTATGATGGTGTATTGAATAAGCATGAAATAATGATTTTACTAAAGTAAGGTTAATGCAATAGTCGTAATTAATATTACGGCTCAACAAAATTATTATTAAAACTAAAAGGTTGCTATTTTTAGGTACTATTTTTAAAAAGGTAAGAATAGATGTTTTTGACCACTTTTAATGGGTGAAACCCTGAAGATGGGCTAAGTTAATTGCATACAGTTTGTAGTCATCATGTCGGATGAATACCGATACCGATTTTTTTGCTACCATTACAAGCTTTAAGCAACATACAAAGTTGAAGCCACGTGGTTGTTATCGGTAAAGCCTCTTTTGGCTGTTAATAGGTTCGTTTAAAAGTCTATGTTGGTCTTGAGTGGAACTGCCATCCCCGACTGCTTTAGCACTTCTCGGAGTCGATCGGGGTAGTCGGTGATTATGCCATCGACACCCATTTTAATCAGTTCACGCATTCGATTGGGCTCATTCACTGTCCAGACATTCACCAATAGTTTTAATTGGTGAGCTTCTGCTATGGATTCTTCAGTTACCTCCTTATGATAAGAAGACCAAATGTCGCCACCTGCCGACTTGATTGCTTTGGGGATATTACCACTAAAATCATCTATATCGAGTCCACCTAGCCAGGGCGATTTACCGAGTTGATCGGTTTGCAAATTGTTTATCCAGGGTTTCGATGTAGTTAAGTAAGCCGTTTTGATCGAGGGGGCTTGTCTCTGAACCGCTTGCAGCACACTCCAATCGAAAGATTGTATGCTTACGCGCTGTTCTAAGCGGTAAGTATCAATTACCTTGAGCACTGCTTTCACGAATGGTTCGGGTGAGGCAGATAGCTCTGGTTTTTCAGGGTTAATTTTTATCTCAATATTAAAACCTATTTCATGATTACCAGACCGGTTTACTAGCTCGAAAACTTCTACCAGGGTCGGTACCCGAGTGCCATCTACCGGTTGTTGGTTTTCAAACTGTTGTGCATATCGAGTGCTTGGGTTAAGGCGCCCAACATCATAAGCCTGTACTTCATCTAAAAGCATTGAGTGAATGTTAGGACTGCTTTTTGTGAGCCAGTTCCCACTTGCATCGCGTGCAATCTCCGGCTCAAATCGTGGGTTATGCATGACCACAACCTGTGAGTCCTGAGTCATTGCCAAGTCCAGTTCAATAGTGCTAACACCGATGGATAATGCTTTTGCAAAACCGACCAGACTATTCTCAGGCAATAATCCTCTGGCACCACGATGACCTTGTAAATCGAAACAGAACGCTGTTGATGCCATGCTAGAAAGCCCGAAAATGAATAAATAATTAGAAAAACGCAGCAGTGAATTGCTCGTTCGACTAGCTGACATTATAACAAACGTTTTTCTGTGACAGGGTCAAAAAGATGAACTTTGTCGGCTTCAATGTGCAGTGGTAACTGCTCACCTGGTTCAAAGTTCTGAGTACCGGCTAACCTGATGGTCATGTCGGTTTTGTCTTGACCGAAGTGGCCATGTACCAATGTGTCAGCACCTAAATGTTCGACCAATACGGTGCTAAGGTTGTGCTTGTTGTTGGAATGATTAGACAGTATCAAATCTTCAGGGCGGATACCTAGAGTGACATCTTTATTTGCATACTGGGTATAGAGACCGGGTAATAGTGGGAATTCAGTGCCGCTATTTAGGGCGGCCACTTTGCCATCCGCGGAAATCTTTGCGCTTGTAAAGCTCATTGACGGCGAACCGATAAAGCCTGCTACAAACAACGATGCCGGGTTTTGATAAAGCTCAATCGGTGCGCCAATTTGCTCAACGCGGCCTTGATTCAAAACGACTAAGCGATGACCGAGTGTCATTGCTTCGACCTGATCGTGCGTGACATAGATGCTGGTGGTGCCGAGTTGTTGCTGTAGTAGTTTGAGCTCTATTCGCATTTGAACTCGTAACTTGGCATCCAGGTTTGACAGAGGTTCATCAAATAGAAAGACACTTGGATCACGAACTATGGCTCTGCCCATTGCTACTCGTTGTCGTTGACCTCCGCTGAGATCGCGTGGCCTACGCGATAACTGGTCTTTTGTTAATTCAAGAATTTCGGCAGCTTTGGCGACGCGTCGTTGGATTTCCGATTTTGCAAAACGCCTTATCTTTAGAGCGTAAGCCATGTTATCAAAAACCGTCATATGGGGATAAAGCGCGTAGTTCTGGAAAACCATGGCTATATCCCGGTCGGCGGGTTCGAGTTTGTTTACGTTTTGATCACCGATATAAATGTTGCCTGACGTCACCGATTCAAGACCAGCGACCATACGCATTAAGGTTGACTTTCCACAACCGGACGGCCCAACCAGTACGATGAGTTCACCATCTGCTATTTCGATATCAACACCAAAAATAGCTTGATATCCATTTGGATAGATTTTTTCAATATTATCGAGACGAACATTCGCCATATTATTGACCTATTTTTCGGTTTCAGTTAATCCTTTTACGAATAGCTTTTGCATGAAAATAACCACCAGGACTGGCGGTAACATCGCCAATAGAGTCGTCATCATGATGATATTCCATTCGGGAGACTGTTCTGCAGCCTCCAACATTTGTTTGATTGCCATAACAATAGTGAACATGCTTTGGTCGGTAGTGATCAGTAATGGCCACAAATATTGGTTCCAGCCATAGATAAATAATATGACAAATAATGCAGCGATATTGGTGCGTGACATCGGCAACAATATATCGAAAAAGAAGCGCATCGGGCCAGCACCATCAATTCGGGCCGCTTCGAGTAGTTCATCAGGGATGGTTAAGAAGGTCTGTCGAAACATAAACGTTGCGGTAGCTGAGGCGATTAACGGAATACTAAGACCCCAATAACTATTGAGCATGTTTAGATTAGCGACGACTTCAAAAGTCGGAATAATTCTGACTTCAACGGGCAGCATGAGTGTGATGAAAATCATCCAAAAAAAGGCCATGCGGAAGGGAAAGCGAAAATAAACAATGGCAAATGCCGATAACAGTGAAATGGATATTTTGCCTAACGCAATCATCAATGCCATCACCAGACTATTAAATAACATCATGCCCACGCCCTGGTTTGCACCGCCGCTGATACCAAGGTTTAAAGCTTGATTCAAATTGTCGAAAAAATAACGGCCCGGTAGCAGCGGCAGTGGTATTTGAGTCATTCGTACCGCATCATGGGTAGCTGCGACAAAGGTAATCCAGATCGGGAAAGCGATGATAGCAATGCCGAGAATTAACATGAAGTGGCTCAAAAATGTGATTGCGGGCCTGTTCTCTATCATGCGTAGTCGACCTTTTTTTCGACATAGCGAAACTGGATTACCGTCAGGCCGATGACGATTGCCATGAGAATGACTGACTGTGCGGCCGAACTACCGAGATCGAGTCCAACAAAACCATCGTTATAAACTTTATAAACGAGAATTTCAGTTGCTTTTGCAGGCCCACCTTGAGTAATCGCATGGATAATGCCAAAGGTTTCGAAAAAAGCGTAGACGATATTGACCACTAGTAAGAAGAAGGTTGTTGGTGAAATTAACGGAAAAACAATACTGCTGAAACGGCGTACTGGTCCTGCACCGTCAATCGCAGAAGCCTCGATAAGAGATTTTGGAATCGATTGCATTGCCGCTAGGAAAAACAAGAAGTTATAAGCAACTTGTTTCCAGGCGGCCGCTATCACCACTAGCGTCATTGCTTCTCCACCGTTAAGTTTATGGTTCCAATCGTAACCCATGGCAGATAACCCGTACGTCAGTATACCGAGCGTCGGATCGAGCATAAATACCCACAGCGCTCCTGCCACAACGGGTGCAACAGCGTAGGGCCAGATTAATAAAGTACGATAGACCATCGCCCCTTTTATCACCCGGTCTGCCATGGCTGCAAGAACTAGGGCAAACCCCATTGACAGACTCGCGACTAATACCGAGAAGAAAATAGTACGTTCGAAGGCGCCGAAATAGTACTCGTCTTCGAACAAAACTTCGAAATTTTCGAACCAGACAAATTCGGTACTAAAACCAAATGCATCTTGAATTAACAACGATTGATACAAGGCATGACCTGCAGGCCAAATGAAAAATACCAAAGTAATGATAATTTGCGGCAAGACCAGCAAATAGGGCAGGTAGGATGGGCCGAAATGAACTTTTTTCAGCATTCGTATTGAGTCGTGTGATTTAAAAGAGTCCTATCGGCCCGTGCAAGACTGCCCAAGCCGATAGGAGTTTACTGATGGTTACTTGTTAGCACGCTGAAATTTACGCAGTAATTTATTACCACGTCGCGCAGCATCATCGAGGCCCTCAGAGGCAGTTTTACTGCCATTCCAGATCGCTTCCATTTCTTCGTTGATGACATCGCGTACCTGAACAAAGTTACCAAAACGAACACCGCGAGAATTTGGTGTTGGTATGTTAAGGCTCAATTGCTTAATCGCGGTATCGGTTCCCGGGTTGGTATCATAGAAACCTTGTTCCTTCGATAACTCGTAAGCTGGCGTGGTGATCGGTACATACCCCGTTTCTTGATGCCACCAAGCCTGAACTTCCGGTGAAGACAGGTAAGTCATGAATTTCGCGACGCCTTTATATTCCTCTTTTTCGCCACCTTTGAGTACCCATAGGGTGGCACCACCGATAATTGAGTTTTGCGGCTTGCTTGCAACATCAGTATCTAATGGCAACATAGTTTGACCAAAATCGAATTTGGCTTGTTTCTTGATCGAACCATAATAAGCGGATGAATTTATCCACATACCACATTCACTATTGGTATACATGGATAAGCTATCACCACGGCGACCGCCATAGGTAAATAATTTATCCTTGGACCAGTCGGCGATACTGGCAATTCGAGACTTCACCTTGTCGTTATTAAATGTGAATTTAGTATCTGTTCCTGCGAAGCCATTTTCCATGCTACCTACTGGAATATTGTGCCAAGAACTATAATTTTCGATCATCACCCAGGACTGCCAGCCGAAGGAAAAACCACATTTATATCCAGCTGCCACTAGTTTTTCAGAAGCGCTTTTCATGTCATTCCAGGTTTTTGGTGGAGATTGAACACCTGCTTTTTTGAAAGCATCTTTGTTGTACCAGAGTACTGGAGTCGAACTATTAAACGGCATTGATAACAACTCACCATCCGAAGTTTGATAGTAGGAAATTACAGCAGGGATATAAATTGACTTGTCAAAAGGCTCATTGGCATCCTTCATAACTTGCTCAACTGGATAGATAGCGCCCTTGGCTGCCATCATTGTAGCTGTACCGACTTCGAACACCTGTACGATATGTGGTTGTTCGTTGGCACGAAACGCGGCGATTGCTGCCGTCATGGTCTCAGTATAGTTGCCTTTGTAGCTTGGCTTAATTTCATAATCTGACTGCGAAGCGTTAAAATCATTCGCGATTTTATTCACTCTCTCGCCATTGACACCCCCCATTGCATGCCACCATTGTACTTCGGTAGCTGCCAATGAGTAGGCTGAATAGCTGCTGGCCAGTAAGGTGGCCGCTATGCATTTCCCGATATTTTTCTTTATCATTTTTGTCTTCTCCTTATATTTTATTTATTCTATAGACGCGAATTCATTCTAGTAGGTTTGATTAGTGTTGGCTAGCGTTACTGGAACCATAAAACTCTGAGTCGTGATAGCTCTGTATAATAGTTGTGTCCCGGCACTATACTGCCTTTAGCTACTTGTGGTTACAATTAGTAAATCGACGTGGTAAACCTGTTCTTTTGGGCATGAAATGTGTTGTACCCTAAGAGGCCAATGGATAAAATAAAATTAGTTAGTGTTTTTATTGGAGCTTAGTAAGAAAGTGTTTAGCTTTTAGAATTATAAAAGCAATACAAAGAACCAATTGCAAAACACTCAACAAATTTCGATATAAATTTGGTTTATATGTGAAAATTCTGCCGTAATAACTTCTATTTGTATTGACTCTGAGCTATTGCTATCTAATAGCCTGTTATTCGATGGCATTTGTGCTCTGCAACCATCTCAAGCTTTGTATTTTTTGATTTTGGGGTTTTTGTTGATCAACGTGGGATGTCCCAATGATTCTCAATGAGGTCTTATTTAAACAACAATAAAGGACAGGCATTCTATAAATAACTTAATTTACAACTAAAAATAACCATCAGTTCTAGAAAATAAATAATAATTTGCCGCTAAAAATGAAATTTAACCTAAAAAGCCGTTTTCCAGGAATAGCTGGCCGCGAACGCTCGAAGCACTCACATTATTGTTTGTTGCGAGTCAGGCCGTCTTTTTTGAGGGTTAGTTGCTTTTTAGCGAATCGTGAGGTGTAAAGCTTTTTAAACTACTTTTAGGTAGTCTTGCAATCTAAATAAAATACCGATTTGTTCCTGACAAGTTCCATTACCTTCAAACTGAGCGATTGGCTTTATGGGTAAATCGAAACGTTGTAATTGTTGCTGTTTGATTTTCTCATCAGTCGCTTTCTTTGGACCAAAACTAGGGGCTATACGCTCTTTTAGTGCTGGTGTGACTTGATGATTCAGGGGAGGGGCATATACCGGCACGAACAGGATTCAGATCGACGTAAGCCATTCTAGTGAGCAGGGTATTTTTACTCAAAAGAGCGTGTGATTTAGACCGACTTTCTTAAAAGTGACCGGTGCATCCATTTTTTAATTCGCTTGAGGTGCCATGGGTTCATTGAAACATTTTATAAACTAGCCCAAATCTCCCAAACGATTACGGTATAGCTCAATAAGCCTATTGAGGGTTTCTTAGTCAGCCGGAATAATCAGCCTGTTTGCGCGCCATTGTTGGACGGCAGGCGGGCCGGTTATAAATGATAAATAACAAATGCGTCCAACGGTCGAGCACCTCATTATCCGTCCAGCTCTCGTCGGCGGTGGTTATTGACAGGGATGGAACGGTCCGGCGTCCCGGTGTATGCCTGTTTTGCAGGAACAAAAACGGTCATAGTTTTTATCAGAATGAGCATCAATACCGCACAGGTAATTGCGACGTACACAGAGGAAAACAACAAGGTAGTAGGCTGTGTCTTTAACAGCGACAAGTTTTTTCTGGGTAGGGTCATCGTAATTTCTTTTAACGATTGAAGTATATCCTTTCATTCTTGATATTTGATGCTAAGTGGGTAATGGTATATCGTCAATTGACGAGTGCCTGTGCTTTATTATTACTCCTGCTGGTGACGTTAGATTAAAATAATTGTAGCGTGAATATGAAATTAATTTTCCTAGTTATACTAAATATTACACTTCTCATTTCAGAAAATGCATTTGCGCAATCAAAATATTCTGCTGGTTTTATTGAAATTGATAAAGCCGCTGAAGCCGGAATTAAAATGGGTCTTTGGTATCCAAGTAATGAGAAGGAAATTTCCCGCAAGTGGGGTCCATTTCGTCCAGAATTCGCATGGGAGGGGAATCCTGCTTCAGGAACGTTTCCAATTATTGTGCTGTCGCATGGAATAATGGGGAGATATAGAAATCATAGGGGTACAGCCGCCACGCTTGCGCGGTCTGGCTATGTAGTTGTTGTACCGCAGCACACTGAGGATCGCTGGGTAAGAACAAAAAGAATCGTCTCAGCAATTGAACATAGAGTTGAAGAACTGAAAATGGCAATTCAGATTGTGACTGCGCATGAGGGCATAGGTAATATAGTTGATGCAAATAGAATAGGTGCTATTGGGTACTCGCTAGGCACCTTAACAGTGTTAAAAGCAGGAGGTTCACAGCCTGGCATTGTTCGTTACAACACTCATTGCGAGAAGCATGCCAGTGTTGATAAAAATTTCTGCGCGGAGGCTCCCTGGTGGCAGAAATTATTATTGTGGTTCAAAGATAAGGGCCTATCTGTCAAAGATGAATTTAGTCCAACCAAAGCTCCAATGAAATTCAGAGCCATTGCGCTTGTCGCACCAATCGGAGCCGTATTTCCCGAGAAAGAAATAAGCAAAATAAAATCCAGGGTAGCAATTTACAGGTTAGAGGACGATCAAGAGCTCAAACATCCTTTCCATGCGGAATACCTTAGCAAACTTTTAAACAAAAGTGACCTAGAGTACAAGGCATACAAAGGCGTGCATCATTATGCCTTTATTTCCCCTTTTCCAACTTGGCTTCTCGAAAAGGAGTATATACCCGTTGCAATTGACCCTGAAGGCTTCGACCGTGAGAGTTTTCTTAAAGGTATCAATGAAGACATTGTTAGTTTTTTTCAAAGGAATATGCCGGTTAAGTGATAATGTCCTATAAAAAATCTAACCAAACAATGTTACTGAAAAGCAACTGCTGGGCCAAAAACCGCCCAATAGTTGTCTTCAATAAATCGTGGTGTTATTAATCATCCAGTCAGGAGAGATAATGGAAAATGTTTTTAGTTTTTTAATGGAGCTGGATAAACTTAAAAGCGTGAATCGTCGGTCATATATATTCGATCAGACGCGAAACGAAAATTCTGCTGAACATAGTTGGCATCTTGCTTTAGGCATTCTAACGCTTAAAGAGGAGTTTGATATTGAAATCGATATTGTCAAAACTATAAAAATGGCATTGGTTCATGATATTTGTGAAATAGGAGCCGGTGATATATCTATTTTCGATCCGGAAAGGTCAAAAAAAGAGGCCGAGGAACGAACATATATTAATCAATTATCTGTTGCTCCCTTGAAATTTGCGTCTGAAATCAAACTCCTTTGGGAGGAGTATGAAGAACAATCTACCAAGGAAAGTCGGTGGGTTAGGGTTGTCGATCGCCTTCTGCCTTTTATGATGAACTTGAATACCGATGGGAGAACCTGGAAGGAGCAAGGTATTAAAAAAAGCCAGGTCATACAAATTAATGAAGTCATCAAGTTAGAAGCACCTGAGATTTATGATTGGATGCTCGACCAAATTCAGAGAGCTGTAAATAAAAAATGGTTAATCAATTCATAACAAAAATATGTATAACGAGACATGAGGTCTCGTCCATAAGTCTGTTTTATCTAAGGAGTATACATTGAGCAACTGGGTTCTTCCGCATACGTTTAGATTTGAAGGGCGTCCCGTCAAATATGGTGTGAAAGGAGAGGGGGAGCCTCTTGTTTTGGTACATGGCACCCCTTGGTCA
>JBLILW010000035.1:0-15339 GCA_047638435.1 Urechidicola sp. | reverse complement strand
TTTACTGCCTTCACTCAAGCAGACAGCTCAACCTCGAGAACCTACGGTGGGACGGGGTTAGGGCTTTCGATTTCCAAGCAGTTGGTAGAATTGATGGGTGGTCAAATTGGTGTTGATAGTACAAAAGATATCGGTTCATCGTTTTGGTTTACGGTTTGTTTCCAGTACGCAAAAGAGGCGGTGGTAGCAGAGGATAAGGAAGTCACCTTAGATAGATGGTTAGCGTCCCGGCCTTTGAACATATTAGTGGCCGAAGACAATGCTGTTAATCAATATATGATACGGGCAATTTTAAATAAATTAGATCACTCGGTTGAAATTGCAAAAGATGGTCAATGCGCGATTGATCTCCTTAACACGGGTGATTTTGACCTGATTTTGATGGATATTCGCATGCCAGTTATGGATGGCTTAGAAGCTACAGCGTCTATCCGTGCAATGGATGACCCCAAGTCCAATATTCCGATCATCGCCCTGACGGCTGATATCTCAGCAGGCAATATTAGCGAATATACGACTGCAGGCATGAATGATGTCTGTGGTAAACCAATAGAATTAGCGTTTCTGTTAAAATCGATTAACAAATGCTTAGGTGAAGAAGTCCATACTTCAATATCTCATTTGAGTGCATCTGCAGTGAGTCAACAGCCAGCTGACACTAGCGCTAAAGAATATAGAGAAATTACGAGCTTTTCTCAAGTGCTACTGCGAGTTGCTAATCTCGTTGATCAAACCACAGAACAGAACAATGAGATTGAAATTCCTGCGGCAATGTTGGCCATTGGTGAAGATGCGTTTGTTGAATTATTAACAATGTATGAGTCTGGATTGAAAGAACAGTGTGATGGCTTTATGGCAGCTATTTCTGACTTATCGAATAAACCCACTGATAGTGAGTTAAAAGTAAAGGCGATAGAGTTGGCACATTCCATTAAGGGCGGAGGGGGTTCGTTTGGTTATCATCTGATTACGACAATAGCCACCAAAGCCGATAAAATACTCAAAGATAACGAAAACGTCACTGCGGAAAAGATTCAGTTATTAAGCAACCACGCAAAAGCCCTTGAGTTGGTATCATTAAAGAAAATGTCTGGAAACGCTGGCAAATCAGGGCGTATATTATTACAAGGACTGGAGAAGTTAAGTTGATTCTTTTAAACACACAGAATATTAATCCAGATGTGACCATTTTAATTGTTGATGATGAAATGTCCATTCGGCTTTTGATGTCACTGTTGCTGAAGGATTTTGGCACGATTGAGATGGCTGCAACGGGTAAGGATGCCCTCGAAAAAGTGAATGCTCTTAACCCAGATTTGGTCATTCTTGATGTCCAAATGCCAGAAATGAACGGGTATCAAGTATGTCAGAAAATTAAAGCGAATGACAAAACCTCTTCGATTCCAGTTGTATTTTTAACTGCGAATAGCAGTAATGTAGATGAGGAATATGGCCTTGAAATCGGTGCGACAGATTTTATTCGAAAGCCGATTTCTCCCAAAATTGTACGTGCACGGGTATCCAACATCCTAAGCCTTCAAAAAGCGACCCAAAAGCTCAAGTTAATTGCCTCAACAGACCCACTTACCGGTGCCTTTAATCGTCGACATTTAGATTTAGTTGGTATTAATGAACTATCGAGAAGTAAACGATATAACAGTTCATTCACAATTTTGATGCTCGATATAGATCACTTTAAAGCGGTTAACGATACCTACGGTCATGATGTTGGGGATGAGGCATTAATAGAAACAGTCACAGTGATTAAAAAAAACATCCGCGGCGAAGATCTCTTATTTCGTCTGGGTGGTGAAGAGTTTGCTGTGATGCTGCCAGAGACATCAAGATTGGCAGCTTTTGACACCGCCGAAAGAATACGGATTGCAATCAGTAAGATAGTGATCCAAACGCCGATTGCACCGCTGTCCTTCACTATGAGTATCGGAATTGCCGAGAATACGCCAGAGGACGACGGTATAGATTTAATATTAAAACGGGCTGACGAAGCACTTTATCAGGCTAAATCATCCGGCAGAAATAAAGTCATATAGATCGTTGGTGAAGGTCATTCATGCCGATCCCAGCAATGAAACATATTCTCAAAAACGGTCACTAATTTGACACCCTGGTTATGCCTATGTCTCGTGAGGAGTAACGATAAAGTCCTCTTGTTTAATCCGAGGCACATAGGCAATCGAAGCCTCTGACCAACCTGTAAATACTGCATGGTGATCACAAATAAACCCCACTATCAGATAAAATCACGGGGTAGTGGCAACTTGTTTATCAATAAGGCCTAATCAATTGAAAAAGATTTAAGTATTAAGTGGTCGATGCTGGGTGATGTCGTTTCACCTTATTTTACCAAACTTGGCCGGTGCACCTGAATAGGGGTGTTGCTGCAGAGGACAAAGGTATCGTAGGTGAGGGTTAAGTCAATGCGCGAATTCGATACTAGTGCAGTAAATTTGTCAGCTCTGGTAAGCTTTTATTTTAAATTATAAGGTTTCATTCGTTAAAAAATGTAACGTTTGTATTCAGACAACTTGATTTTAAATAACCGCTAGACCGTTAACTTTCACAAGTACATGCTGGGAAGCCTGTACTATTAAATTATACATTTTTTATTAGTAACAAAGTCAGGTTTTTTTGAGGTTGAGCAAATCGCGGGGGCTACCAGTTCATGCCAATATCCGCACCAAAAAAAATTATGCGCACCTTTATTTTCAATGGTTGTGAAGGTTTCTGATTCAGCTCACTCCAGAGCAAAAAGAAGGTCATAGATCGATAGCCTTGCATAATTCAGTTACTTTAACATCCCTGTCAAAGCACCTTACTTACCTATCAATAAATTACAATTAGATAAGTTTAAAACAGTTCCTGCAAACACTCGGCTAAAATATCCATCCCTTCATCCACTAGCTCGTCGCTAATATTGAGTGCCGGCAAAAAGCGAATGACATTGCCCCGTGAACCACAGGCAAGCAGAATCAAACCCTTCTCACTGGCCTTGCCCAACACTGCCTTGGTGAGCTCAGCATCTGGCTGTTCTGCGTCACTATTTTTTACCAACTCCATTGCCATCATTGCACCATGGCTGGTTCGCAAATGCCCAATTGTGCTGGGATACAGCAACTGAAGCTTATCAAGACGGGCACGAAATAATGTGGCGACATTAATTGCTGATTCTATTAACCGCTCTTCTTCGATTACTTCGATCATCGCTAAAGCCGCTGCGCAAGCTATGGGGGACCCTGCGTATGTACCACCAATTGCACCGGGTGAAGGTGCGTCCATAATCTCCGCCTTACCAACCACAGCAGCAATTGGATATCCATTCGCCATGCCTTTTGCAACGGTACACATGTCGGGTTCAATATCTGAATATTCAGTACAAAACATTTTTCCAGTACGGGCAAAGCCTGTTTGAATTTCGTCAGCGATCATCACAATGCCATGCTCGTCACAAAGCGCTCTCAAGGCTTGCATAAATTCTCTTGGCGCTGGATAAAATCCACCTTCGCCCTGAATAGGTTCAACAATAATGGCCGCGACATCGCTGGGCGCAATATCGCAAGTGAACAAGCTATTGAGTGCCTTCAAAGAATCCTCAACACTAATACCGTGATATTCGATGGGAAAAGGTGCGTGATAAATTTCGGCGGGAAATGGACCAAATAGATTCTTATAAGGCGTAATCTTTCCAGTCATACCCATAGTCATAAGGGTCCGGCCATGGTAGCCACCATTGAATGCAATAACGCCTCGGCGTCGAGTATGTGCGCGTGCAATTTTCACGGCATTTTCGACTGCTTCTGCGCCAGTAGTAACGAAGATCGATTTCTTTTTTGAGGGGCCTGGTGCTAATTCGTTTAATTTTTCTGCCAGCATAACGAAGGTATCATAGGGCGATACCATCACACAGGTATGACTGAATTTTTGGAGTTGTGCTGCCACAGCTGCTGTTATTTTAGGATGTGTGTGGCCAGCACTACAAACAGCAATACCGCTACCAAAATCTATATAGCGCTTGCCTTCTACATCCCATATTTCTGACCCTAACGCATGGTCAACAAACACAGAAGCCAAATTGCCCTCGCCACGGGCGACTGCATCATTTTTACGCGCTTGCCAATCGCTATTAGTTTGACTGCTTGATTCAACTGCTTTTAAATTTGTTTTGGTCATAAGTTATTCCCCGAAAAGACTAATCGAATGCAGCGCCGTTAAATTTCGATTGGAAATTTCACGACTAAAGTTACATAAGCATAGAATAGCTGTTAATAATACTGGCAGCACTCGATAAAAATTTGTACTCTCTGTGAGTAATATTCACAAGGATTCTCTCGTGCTCGACCGAAGAACGTTGCCACTTTCCGCATTACGCGCATTTGAATCCGCTGGTCGACATTTGCATTTGGGTCGGGCTGGCAAAGAGCTGGGCGTCACTCACGGTGCCATCAGCCATCAAGTACGTGCACTTGAACAAAAGCTTGGCATAAAACTTTTTTCGCGAGCGAATAACCGATTAACACTCACCAGTGCAGGCGAGAAATTGCTTATCTCGGTACGCGATGGATTTGATCGAATCGTTGATGGCGCGTTACACCTCAATCCAGATAGTGTTGCCGGTGAGTTAACCATCGGCTGTACACAAACATCCGGATCGAGTTGGGCGGTAAAACATATCATGGAATTTCAAGTGAGTTATCCTCAAATGGAAATTCGCGTAGTTGAGGTGCATCCACTGCAAAAGAACATTCCAAGAGATATTGATGTCACTATTTGTTATGGCAAACCTGATGTGGGTGATCGTCGGCTAGAGGAATTGATTTCGCTATCTGTATTTCCAGTCTGTAGTCCAACCTTATTGTTTGGGCAATCAACAATCGAGACGCCAGCTGATCTCGCCCAATTACCACTCCTACACGACAATCAAAACAGTTGGTCAAAATGGTTCTCTCAGGTAAATGTTGAGCTAGCAACCATTAATCAGCAAACTCATTTCTTTAGCACTGTGTTATCGTTAACTGCAGCCAGAAATGGATTTGGTGTTGCACTATGCAACCCGCTGGAGGTACAGGACGATTTGCGCGAAGGTCAGCTGGTACGTTTACTAGAGCATGCTATTCCAGAGTCACAAGATTACTATTTGCTCTGCGACCCTATAGATACCCAAAGTCGACGGGCACGGTTATTTGAGGAGTGGATGCAAAATATAATGCAGAATTTGCCGATTTGACGGTTCAATTTTTTGTTTCAACTCAATTGGATTCATGTAGTATTAGGGTTAATTAACTAGAAGGAATTATTATGGCTGGGAAGAGTGATTCTCTCGCTAAGAAAGTACGCACCAATCTGGACTTTTATCACAGCCCCACCCAGCTCCGGTTTGATACATGGCATCGGCTGGAAGAATACACCAGTCGACTAAAGAAACATCAAACACATAATTCTGACCTAACGACACTCCTTAGAAAAGCAGAAGATGCCATTTCTCTTCTGCAGACTATTGAAAATTACAGCGCCTTCCCTTCCGAAGACGCCTTCAAATTACTCTGGCAAGTCTTCGAACAACAGGACTACGACCTTCTTGCTAGCATCGTTTCCCGTATTGTTCGTGCCTTAACCAGTGGTACTTATCGTTCTCGGCACATTAATCTGCGCACCCCGAACGAAATCGATAAAATGGATGAAGTTAGCCAATACTATGATGATGACCATCAAAATCAGCGGCCTTATTTTGAAGTTTTGATTGTAGATGAAAATTCGCAGGAAGATGTTAAATATATTCGGGAAGGTTTACGCAATATGCGCCGACCGGAAGACCAGTTTATTTACGATATCGTCGTTGTACCAAGCCTGGAAGATGCGCTCATTGCAGTGCTATTTAATTACAACATTCAGGCCGCCGTTATTAGATACGGATTTCCATTACGATCGGTTAATCATCTCGAAATACTACAGCGCTATTTAGCCCAAATTAATGAGTTTGAATACGAAGACTCACTCGACACCGAGCGTGGCCCTCTCTTGGGAAACCTACTGGCTGAACTGCGTCCTGAGCTCGACCTATATTTAGTCACAGATGCGGCTGTCGAGGATATTGCCGGAAATGCCTCACAAAAATTCTCGCGGATTTTTTACCAGCAAGAAGACTATCTTGATCTACATTTGAATATATTACGTGGTATTGGCCAGCGTTATGAAACACCGTTTTTCACAGCATTGCGCAAGTATAGTCAACAGCCCACCGGCGTATTTCACGCGATGCCGATATCTCGTGGTAAGTCGATCACCAAGTCGCACTGGATCAAAGACATGGTGCAGTTTTATGGTATCAATATTTTTCTGGCGGAAACGTCAGCTACTTCTGGCGGCCTTGATTCATTACTACAGCCTCATGGCCCCATAAAAAAAGCACAGGAACTCGCTGCCAGAGCTTTCGGCTCAAAACGCACCTACTTTGTTACCAACGGGACATCGACCGCCAACAAAATTGTCGTTCAGGCACTGGTTAAACCAACTGATATTATTTTAGTCGACCGAGATTGTCACAAATCACATCACTATGGCATGGTGTTATCAGGCGCTCATGTCTGTTATCTTGATTCATATCCCTTAAATGAATACTCGATGTATGGCGCAGTTCCTTTATCGGAAATTAAACGTAATCTACTAATGTACAAGCGTTCCGGTCAACTCGATAAAGTAAAGATGTTGCTGCTCACTAACTGCACTTTTGATGGTGTGGTTTATAACGTTGAACGAGTCATGGAAGAATGTCTGGCAATAAAACCCGATTTGATTTTTCTATGGGACGAAGCCTGGTTTGCATTCGCTGGATTCACACCGACCTATCGCCGCCGTACCGCGATGGCAACAGCTAAACGCTTAAAGGCGCGTTATCGTAGCGAAGGGTACGCAACTGAATATGCCGCTTACCAAGCAAGAATCGTCGACTTGAATGACGATGACCTAATAAACGAGCGCTTAATGCCAGATCCAGCCTTAGTTCGGATCAGAGCTTATGCCACTCAGTCGACTCATAAATCACTCACATCATTGCGTCAGGGCTCGATGATTCATGTTTATGATCAGGATTTCAACCAGAAGGTAAATGCACCATTTACCGAAGCGTTTATGACCCACACGTCGACATCGCCTAACTATCAAATACTCGCATCGCTCGATATTGGTCGACGCCAAGTTGAGCTAGAAGGCTTTGAGATGGTTCAGAAACAAATCGAGCTCGCCATGGTGATTCGCGAACGCGTAGCATCGCACCCACTATTAAGTCGCTACTTTTGCTTCCTTGCGGCTAAAGACATGATCCCCGAAGAATATCGGCCTTCTGGCATCAGCAGTTATTTCGATCCAGAAACTGGCTGGAAAAATAACAGCATGGAAGAAGCCTGGGCTCAGGACGACTTTGTTATAGACCCTTCCCGTTTGACGCTTTATCTTGGTAAAACAGGCATAGACGGCGACACGTTTAAGACGACCTACTTAATGGATAAATATGGTATTCAAATAAACAAAACGTCCCGCAATACCGTTTTATTCATGACCAATATTGGCACAACTCGCAGCTCGGTCGCATTTTTGATCGATGTGCTGGTAAAAATAGCCTCTGAACTAGATCAGGCTCGTGAAGATGCTGGACAGGTCGAAGGCCGCATCATGGAAAAGCGCATCAAGTCATTAACAGTTGACCTACCCCCTCTGCCAGATTTCAGCTGCTTTCATCCAGTATTTCGTCCTGGAACAGCGCGTGAAGTTCCGACACCTGATGGCGACATACGCAGCGCATACTTTCTAGCCTACGATGTTGAAAACTGCGAATATATGACCATCGACGACGAAGAGATTGTTGAGGCAATGGACTCGGGGCGTGAGCTTGTATCGGCTACTTTTGTCACACCTTACCCCCCAGGATTCCCAATTTTAGTACCAGGGCAAGTGGTTAGTGAGGAAATACTGGCATTCATGCGCGCATTAGATGTGACCGAAATCCACGGCTATGAGCCAGAGTTTGGATTACAGCTTTTTACCGAAAAAGCGTTGCAACAATTTAGTAAGGGCACCTCTTAAAATGCACTTTTTCCGCGATTGCGGCTTCACCGATTTTTTGCTTCTACAAAATCGACATCCTGTACAATAGCTCTATACTCAAATCGTCATATACTACAATAGAATTTAAAACTGTAAAACAGGTATACGGTTGCTGGTATACACATCATCATAAGCTTGGCTTTGATTAGGATAACCGTCTGGGTCGATGAAACTTGCCTGATACTCAGTTTCCTGGAAGTTATCAAAATTGAATCGCCATTCATTGGTAGGCCAAATATAGCGGCATTCGTTTCGACAGGGATAGTAGGCAGCCGTATACAAAGTACCGAATCCTCGGCCAAATTGCGTGTGATAAAGGGGTGGTTGTAAAAATTTCAGCACGAAACTATCGGATGTATCTTGCTCACTTTCAATGAGTCCATTTAAGTAATCAAAGCGAGCTTTGCTTTTAACCTTCTCTTCGTACAAGGGCCAACCGCCCAACTTTTGATGATTGGTTGCAACAGGCGTTGATATTTCTCTCGTTTTTTCACCCGGTGCGATTGCAAGTGTCGAAAAATTGGTCTGTTTATCTAACAAGGTAATATTGTAAGCGCCGTGTACTGGAATATCTTTCACCAGCTCGACTGCCTCACGCACATTGCTCGCGTATTCTAGAATATAGCGCAACACAATAGTAATACCAAAGCCCTCGCCAAAATCTTCGAGCCCTCCAAAAGACATGGACACAGCTAGGCCATGTTGATTCATGCCATCGAGCACACCAGACATACAATCGATCATTGCGATGACAGGCACTTGGTCAAAGTGACTGCGCATCACTAAACCGTCAAACACGTAAGGTGAATAATCGTAATTCCGCACGATGACTGGTTCGTCTTTTAGATAAACCGCCTGTGAACAACCTCGAAATAATGGTGGTGGCGAGTATTGAGACAAAAATCGAGCTGAATGATCGCCACCACCGGCTAGCTCCACCATATCTTCGTATACCGGTATTAATTCGGGCATATAAGACTGCAATGCTTTTAGTGAATCAAAATAGGTTGGTCGATCACCCTCACCATAGCGCAGAAACCATTGATGATAGGCAGGCCAGCGTTGCTCAAATTCTTGCTGCCACAAATATCCAGCTTTATTTTCGCTAAAGGCACGAAACCTGAAATCCATCTGAGTCCGTAAAGCCATTAAAGTGGTACCGGTGGTTCGGGGAAGTGAAGAGTCGGTGGTTCTACAGAATCCTCTGGCTCAGCCTGGGCAGTGCCGACAATTTCCAGATCATTACGCGTCCACCAACACCAGAAACCTTGATCGCGCAACCAACTGCTCAAACGATCAATATTGTTCCACTCGCGACCCGCGTTACGGGCATTAAATACTCGGTTGAGCTGGGTATCGACATAAACTGCCACAGCCCAAGCCATTGGATGTTTACCCTGATCGCCATAACCACCCCCTTGGTGCACGCGTTCGACACGGTAAACCAAGGCATATTCTCCAAGTCGTCCGGCAATACGCAAAGAGGCAAGATCAGCTTGAGTAACCGATCCCGAAATACCTAAAGCTACATCTTGATCCATAGTGTTGACTTAATAATAAGAATTAGTTACATTATGCCCCATGGTGTCGAAAGCTACAACCAGCTCGTCGACATCAATTATCCGTGCATATAGGCACACATTTTTCTCAGCTAGCAGCTGAACAAGGAGAAAATAAGATATGAGCAAGAAAATTTCACCCATTCCTCGCGGTTATAGAACAGCAACACCTTGCCTAACAGTCATTAGTGTTGATAGCGCCGTTGCGTTTTATCAAGCAGCATTTAATGCAGAAGTACTCAGTAGTCACTTAAGTGCTGACAACGCGATAACCGTCCATGCCACCATTAAAATTGGTAACAGCATGATCGTGCTGAATCAGGAAGCACCCGAGCAGGGTATTTTATCCCCACTCAGCACTGGCGTTAGTGGCAGCCAAATTCATCTGTATGTCGATGATGTTGATGCAAGCTGGAACCGAGCTGTCGAAGCAGGTGCTCAGGTTCGCAACCCATTGTTTAACGCTTATTGGGGAGACCGAACTGGGTTACTAGCAGATAACGATGGTCATATCTGGTCGATTGCAAGCAAGATTGAAAATGTCTCTAAAGATGAAATGAATAAGCGGTCTAAAGCTGGCTTAATCGGCAATGACATTTCTGACAACAGTGAAGTTGATATAGCTGTTGAGGCAGAAGCACTCTACGTGGCTGAAATAGTGGCCATACAAGAAGATTCCGCTATAATCTAAATAGGGTCGTAGTTTAATAACTCGGTTATAACTAAACGGTTGTACTATAGTAGTGGTCCAACCGTTTTTTTGATCAAAAAATAGCATCATCATCACGATGTAGTGCTTTCCGAATGAACCGAGCAATATGATAACCAAAACAGCAGTACAACAAATTAAAGCATTAAAAAGTGGCGAGATTAGCGCCATAGTATTACTCGAACAAACAATAGAACAGGCTGAGAAAGTTGATGCCCAGATCAACCCATTCGCATTAAAGTTATATAGCCGCGCTCGCCAGGTTGCGGGTGAGGCAGACAAACAATTAAAATCGGGCACAGGTGGACCTTTGTGCGGCTTGCCAATTACGATTAAGGATTCACAGTTCCTGGTTGGCTATCCATGTACCAACGGGTCAAAAACGCTCAGTCATTTTATACCCAGTGAAACCTGCAAGGCAGTTGAATTGCTGGAACAGGCTGGCGCTGTTATTTTCGCGAAAACGACCTGCCCTGAATTCAGCCTAACCGGCATTACACGTTCAGACTTACACGGCACTACGTCAAACCCTTGGAATATAGGGCGGACCTGTGGCGGATCTTCTGGTGGTGCTGCGGCAGCTGTGGCAAGTGGATTAGGTGCATTATCATTGGGTGGTGATGGCGGTGGATCTATCCGTATACCTGCCGCTTTTTGTGGCATCGTTGGCTTTAAGCCAAGCTTCGGTATGATTCCTCGTGAACCCTGCTTCCCCTCATGGCAATCAATCGTATCTTACGGGCCAATGACTCGCAGTGTTGCCGATGCCCGCTTAATGTATAACATTTTAAACCCAGATATTGATGATCATTCAACATCTGAAACACTCGACTTGGATGGATATTCTATAATAGTATCCGAAGACCTTGGTTTTGCACCAGTGAATGACGATGTTCGTCAAGCGTTTCGCTCTGTCGTCGAAAAACTTAAAATGGCCCAGGCCACTATAGTCGAAGATTGTCCTTCGCTACCTTCGTCTGTCGTGACCTGGGCAGTGACTGCCACATTTGATGCCTTTCAACACGCGAAGGATAAAGTGTACGACCCCGCCGACATAGGCGATGCGGCAACCGCCTTTCTCGCTTTTGGCGCACAACTCGACCAGCAAAGTTTTGATGAAGCCCATGAATACCGAGACGTCATTGGAAAAGCCTACCAAACTTTGTTTGAGCGTAGTAACTCGCGTATTTTAGTAACCCCTACACTAGGCTGTGAAGCCTTTCCACACGGCACTATTCACCCATTACAAATTGCTGATACACCGATTGAAATGCCATGGCTAGATTGGGCTGGGTTTTTATACGATGCCAACCTGGCTGGACTACCCGCCTGCGCGATTCCTATGGGATTGGGTTCAGAGGGATTGCCACTATCGTTACAGATACTAGGACCGGTAGGCAGCGATGACGAAGTTTTGCAGGTTGCGGAAGCTATCGAGGCGGTAATCGGATGGCAACAGTCGATTGTTGTTCCACCCGATATTTATGCTACCGCCCAAGAATCAGCCTAGAATAATTTCGACTTATAGGGGTCGTGTGGAAATACTGGCGCCTTTTGTGGCTCAATTCCGTGGAATTCGGCATTGATTGCAGACGTCCACATTTTGGCACGGTCCCGTAATTCACGCTTCTCAGTTTGCATCCGGCCTCGAGAAACGATAATGCCGAGATCTGCACCTTTATAGGTGTAGTCACCTTCCTTATATACGCGTAAGTAAAAAGCTTCGTCATTGTCTATCACATTAGTCCAATCGAGATCGTTACGGTCGAATTTTATTCCGCCGTATTTATCCATGCGCCATACACCACTCTTAGGTGCATGAGTTAACTGGCGCACCTTGTCTTCAGTTTGCTTTAAAACCAGCTGGCTCCAAAAGTCGTACTCATTCCAGCGATTTTGAATGCGCCTAAGATCGATATCGTAATCAACATCGAGATATTCCAATAGATGAAAAAGGAATAATGGTACGCCACCATAATGTGAGGTAATTAAATTCGTCATCGGACTGGCCCCACTGATGCGAGGGTTAACTTCGCCCAGATAAGGTGTGCCATCATCACTATCGAGCAGAAAATCCATACAGAATACGCCTTTATAACCTTCCTTGTATAAACGGTCACCCAGATCGGAAGCCATCTTTCTTAGCTCGCGTCTAATTTTAGCATTGAAGATTTTTGGCCAGACATCATTACCACACCAGCCACCCTTGTAAGGTGTAATCTCTTCAAAACCAGTGATATCAGTCTGGATCGGGCCGACTAGTGTACCGTGGCGAGTAACGCAAACTTCTACCGTGCCAGGCATATGGTTAATGCGTTTCATTATTTTCAGCTGCTCGTCTTTCATGTCTTCGGCATGTTTGTCCCAGTCAGATTGGGACTTAATAAAAAAAGTCGTGCGGCCAGAATCACCATAAGGCGTTTGTACTACCAAATCATTACCAAGCTGTGCTAATTTTGCCATTTTCATCAGTTGGTCAAAGCTATCGCAAGTGCCTAGAATGTTAGGTGCACTATCAATACCCGCCTGATTGGCAAGCTTGGTGAGTTCGATTTTTGAATCGAGTCTATTTCTTAACGCGGATGAAGGCAGTGCGATGTCAACACCCAGATCCTTACAGATAGCCTCCGTCTTTTCATCAAACATGACAAATAGCAACTTAGCAGGGCCTTTGCCTGACTTCTTAATTTTATCGATAACTTCTTTATGCATCAGCATGTAGTTAACAACATCTTCCATCGACTGAAAGTCATCACTACCAGCTTCTTCAGGTACAAATACCCTCGGGTGGGCACCATCAAATGAATCAAAATAATTAATGTGATAAAAACGGTTAACGAATTTTTCTAAACCGAGCAAGTTAAATGAAGTGGGAGATACAAAAAATATGGGTGTTTCGTTGCGGCGAAAGTAGGTGAGTATGTCCGATAGACCGCGAATCTTTGCAGTTTTCTTCATTAATTAAGGCTCCTTCAGTGAATGCTTATTTATTTGGTATTTTCTAGCAAATCAATTATTGAGAAAAAGTATACATTAGTTGATGAATAACCGTAATTAGTTTATGGGCATATCTAAAGTTAACCTTCACATATGGACAACAACAAAAAAACGACTGAAATCAAAGTTGGATCAGATCATTAAGAGCATGGAAAGGTCTATATTATTTTAAGCAAAAATGCCCACTAATACTGCAAGTTAAGAGCAATTTGGCTGACAAGTACTTAATGCCATTGATATTCAAGACGTCTTTGCATCATCTCGATTAAAAGAGAGCTTCCTTTTGATTATCTCCAAAAGCCTAAGAGTACAAGTATTTTCCCCACCACTCATGCATATCAAAAAATAGCGCTCAATTGTTATTTTTTTCCTTATATAGACACTGGCATTTCCTTCTTCGCATTAGTACTATTCACGGTTAAACAAGTGACCAACCCTGGAATTCAAACTTATGAGCATTAAAATTTCTGATCGGGCCCTGCTTCGTACACAGGCTTATATTAATGGACAGTGGGTTGATGCCGACAGTGGGGAAAAATTAGCCGTCACCAACCCTGTCAATGGAGAAGTGATCGCGCAAGTAGCAAAATGTAGCACTGCGGAAACACGGCGCGCTATAGAAGCAGCCGACAAAGCTCTCCCCGCTTGGCGTCAAAAAACGGCCAAAGAGCGTGCCGGCTACCTACGTAAATGGTTCAACTTGATGATGGAAGCACAGGAAGACCTGGCCATCATCCTAACAACCGAGCAAGGTAAACCCTTAACCGAAGCCCGTGGTGAAATCGCCTATGGTGCAAGTTATATCGAATGGTTTGCAGAAGAAGGTAAACGCGTTTATGGCGATACTATTCCGGCACCATCAAACGACAAACGGGTTGTCTGCATCAGGCAGCCAGTTGGTGTCGTCGCTTGTATTACACCGTGGAATTTTCCGAATGCCATGCTCACACGTAAAATTGCACCCGCACTGGCCGCTGGTTGTACCGTTGTTTGTAAACCTGCCAATGCAACACCCCTATCTGCTTATGCATTCGTCGAACTAGCAGAACGGTCTGGCATTCCAGCAGGCGTTATCAATGTTGTTACCGGCGAGACAAGTGCTATCGGTACAGAGCTAACCTCTAACCCATCCGTCAGAAAGCTAACCTTTACCGGCTCGACGCCGGTTGGTAAGCAATTGATGGCCGAATGTGCGCAGACGGTGAAGCGAACGTCGATGGAGCTCGGTGGCAATGCACCTTTTATTGTATTTGACGATGCAGATCTCGATGCCGCTGTCGCAGGTGCCATGATCAGCAAATATCGTAATGCAGGTCAGACCTGTGTTTGCGCCAACCGATTTTTGGTTCAAGAAGGTTGTTATGACGAATTTGCAGCGAAACTGGCCGAGGCCGTTGGCAAACTTAAAATGGGCGACGGCATTAGTGACGGCACAACGGTTGGGCCACTAATTACCGAGAAAGCAGCCAATGATGTTATGGCATTCATTGAAGATGCCGTGAGCAAAGGCGCGACGGCCGTTGCTGGTGGCAAACGATCAGAATTAGGAGCCAACTTTATTGAGCCAACTATTTTAACCAATGTAACTGATGACATGCGCGTTTTCCGAGAAGAGATTTTTGGCCCAGTCGCGCCTCTGTTCAAATTTAAAACTGAAGAAGAAGCGATTAAAATGGCCAATGATACTGAGTTTGGGCTAGCCAGCTATTTCTATTCACGAGATATTGGTCGAATTTGGCGTGTCGCCGAGGCGCTCGAATACGGTATGGTCGGTATTAATGAAGGCATTATTTCTAACGAAGCAGCGCCATTTGGTGGCGTAAAAGAATCAGGGCAGGGCCGTGAAGGCTCCAAGTACGGCATGGATGACTATATGGAATTAAAATACATGTGCATGGGTGGGATCGATAAGTAAGCCCAGCCTACCCTCATAGGTGACGTGCCCTTCGCGTGTAACCC
>JBLILW010000034.1:0-15687 GCA_047638435.1 Urechidicola sp. | reverse complement strand
GTTACGCCAATTCCTGTTACAAAGTCTGATTCGTGAACCGGGTGAACCTGATCGGTGGCGCTGGAAAAGCAACTGGTCCGCAATAAAGCAGCATATCGATAAAATAAAAGGTTTCCCAAGTTCAGAAGGGGATTCAGCTTTGCACGGGGCTACAATCAAGTCTTGGAAGGTGAATATGCCGGCACTCTTTATTAGTGGAGAGCTTTCTGATTACGTTCATGAAAAAGGTAAGGTTGCTATTAATCAACACTTCGAAAAGCCTCAGTTTAAAGTACTAAATGGCGCCAATCATTGGTTACACGCCGAACAGCCAAAACAGTTTGCAGAAGTCGTGCTCAAATTTTTTCAGAATTTAAAAATCAGCGCTTAAGAATTGGTTGGGTCTACCGATAATGTTAGTTATGCAAGCCAATCCACTAATACTACTGGGTACCCTACTAATCGTCCTAATGGGTATCGTACCAGAATCGAACGCAATCGAACGCCGGTATTTAGCCCCAATGGAAGAATCTAATTGGACAATGACGTCTGTAACTCCTCTGCGTTGTGAGATGGAGCACGTTATTCCATATTTTGGAAAAGCAATATTTTCTCGCGAAGCTGGGCGAAAACTACGCCTAAAATTGATCACTGAACAGAGCTTTAGCGATGGCCTTGATGTCGAGTTAGTCTCGCATTCCCCCAATTGGAAGTCATCGAATAAACCGATAAAGTTAGCTAGTCTAAAGACCAGTGGACAAGGCACGTTACTGAACATACCTGGCAGGGCGGCAAAGGTTGCTTACCTTGAGCTACATGGTGGGTTTCAGCCGGGTTTCTTTTTTACGGAAAATAAAAACCTGTATGACTCGATGACTGTGCTGATGTCGACTGTGCGCTTTAGAGAGACCGAACCCGCATTTGAGCAATGTGTTAGTGGCTTGTATCCCCGTCATTATGATGATGTCAAGTTTGCTAAAATTCACTTTGGACATGATGACGAATTCCCGCTGATGGCAGAAGAACAAACGGCATTCAATGAGATGCTAGGCTACCTTGCAGTCGACAAATCGATCAAAGAGGTCGTCATCTCTGGTTACTCTGATCGAACGGGTTCTGTTTGCTACAACGATGCCTTAACATCACGACGGGCTTGGTATACGTATGATTTGTTGGTGCAACTGGGTGTTGACCCAGGTTTGATTCGAGTTAATTACTATGGAGAAAATAAGCCAGACAAGAAAGGGACGTCGATAAGTGACCTGGCAGCCAACCGGCGGGTCACGGTCGAGTTAAGGCATTAAGGATGCCTTAACTCGCTTCAGAGCCTTAACTCACGACTGATTTAGGCGAGAGTACTTCGATTGCCAATAAGTCTCTGTTCCTGAATTTTGTATCGCAATTGATCGTGCCAGGATAAACAGTAGATCCGATAGTCGGTTGATGTATTGGGTTGTTATCGGGTTTAAATCTTCCTCTGTCTTGAGCGTCACTAATGAACGTTCTACTCGACGACAAACGGTTCTCGCCAGATGTAAAAAAGCAGTTGCCTGAGACCCGGCAGGTAAAATAAATTCTTTCAATGGCGGTAGTGCTTCATTGAATTTTTCGACTGCTGATTCTATAGCATCGACATGGTTCGTCTGAATCAAGGATTTACTCGGTTGACAGAGTTCAGCACCAATATCAAATAAATCATGCTGAACTAAGGTTAGGACTTGACGAATCTGATCGTTCTCAATTGTACTCAATGTTACTCCAATCATTGCATTGAGTTCGTCTACCTCACCAAGACAGTGAACCCTGATATCATCTTTAGCGCGGCGAGACCCGTCTGCCATTCCCGTGTTGCCTTCGTCGCCAGTGCGAGTGACGATAGCCGATAATCGATTACCCATTTAAAAACCCCTAATATTGGAAAGCAAATTTTGAAAGCGCTAATTAAATACTTAATTAGGATTCATGTCGATTCTATCGTCTCATTTTATCATCGAAACTATCGGCCGGGTTGATCAAGGAGACTTATTTCAGACTGATCAGAGTGAGAGGTTGCTCAGTTATAAATCTAATTTCAGCCAGCGTAAAACAATCAGGACTTGGTCAGAGTATCCTCTAGTTAGTATTAACAACAATTTTAAAATTAGTCTAATGACAAGTAGTGAAGTTAATCTTTCGCTCTTTGTTTAGTTTTAAATCCAAAGCATGGCAACTTGGTTTAACGGACATGCTGCTTTTTTCTAACTATTTCGTCAGCTTGAAGCCACTGATCACAGCGCTTGAGAATGAATTTTTTTGCTAATCCTTAAATTTCCGTTAAATGATTAGCCTGCTAACAAGGCAGCATCTATTAAATACTTGCAACAGGTGTTTTTTTGCTTGTTTATACTGTTGTTTTTCTGCTTATTTTCTCAGTTATAATCGCGCTCAAACCACAGCCATCTTTTTTAAAAATTATTATCGTTTTACTTGTATTGTTAGATATTGAAAATACTGTTTGCAATCTTTAGTCATTTTTATTTGCCGGTAATATTACCTAGTTTGGTTGTGATTCTGATATTATCAGTCTATTGGGTGAAATTGCTTACCAAAAAGAGCAGCAAACTATTTACTTCAAAAGGAAAACGTTGGATTGGACAATATTCGACAGCAGATCGAAAAAGGTGATTTAAAAAAGGTTCTATATTTACTGAAACTCTGTCCTTATAGCGATGACTTACTCGAAATGGGTTATGAGTTGGGCATGTTGCTAGAGTCGAATAAGCATTGGGCAGACGCATTGACACTCTATCATTGTTTGTCTTTATATGATCCCGGGCTAGATGACTTTGTGACTCGAATCGAGGAGGTAATGCAAAAGCGTTCAAAATCCGATGCAAAACCACTCGTTGTTAATCAATTTCCCGTGATTGGACATTACCAACCGCTGAAAAAAATCGCCGAGGGTTCAACTGCTGTTGTGTATGAAGCGCATGATTTGCGTACTCATAAACGGATTGCCTTAAAGGTGATGGTGACATCATTATCGACAGGGTCTGAACATGATCGAATCCAACACTGGCTACGTGAAGCCGAAATAATGTCTCAGTTTAAGCACAAAAATATAGTCAAAATTCATGATGCGGCGATGCACGGCAACATGGCCTATATTGCAATGGATTATATCTCGGGCTATTCGATGTCATTACGTTTGAGAAAACGAACGTACATTACGGTCGGGGAGTTTATTCGAATATCCAAAGCGTTACTGAATGCGTTAGCGATTGCCCACCAGCATGGCATTGTGCATGGCGATATTAAACCTGCGAATATCATGTATGACGACATCCTTAACACCTATGTTATGACCGATTTTGGTGCCGCCTATACAGTTAAAAAAGGTCGCCAAAAGAAAGATGAAGTGATTATCGGCACGCCTTCTTATATGTCGCCTGAGCAACTACAGGGTAAAAAATTAGATGGGCGTTCAGATCTATTTTCTCTGGCGGTCACGCTGTATCATCTGCTCTCTGGGCACGAGCCATTTTATGGGTCGAATTTATTTCACCTAAAGCAAAGCATTATTAACGATGAGCCAGATCTAAGTCATTTGACTTTGTCGACTGGACTAATCGCAGTTATACAAAAAGCTCTGCAGAAAAAAACCTACATGAGGTTTGCCGACGCGAATCAAATGTACACAGCGGTAGAGCATTGTGAAGCCCTATTAAAAAATAGACGATTATGAGAATAGCGCGCTAGATGAACACATTACTTGGTTGGGTTTTGGACGCGAGTGATCTTATAATTGTGCTCTTTCCATGCGATGAACAAGCCACCAGAAATAATAAATATCACGCCAGGGAAAAGGCGATCAAAAGGTGTTTCATCGAAGAGCAACCAACCAATAATAAACGCAAAGGGGATGCCAAAGTACTCAAAAGGTGAAAGTTTGCTAGGCTTGGTTAATCGGTAAGCTGTAATCATGCAAAAAACTGCAAATCCGCCAACCACACCCATCGCCAATAACCAAAGCCAATCCGTCGACTGTTTAACTGGAATATAGCCAGTGGTGAAGAATAATATTCCCGAACTACACATTAGCGCCCCAATAGATGAATACAGGTTGATGAGTGCAGTCGGAATTGAGTTATCGATTAACTTTACTAAGATTGTGGATAGCGAATAACCAAACGATGCGATTAATGGCAGTAGGGCGTAAAAAGTAAAGATACTTGTGCCGGGGCGAATGACGAGTAAAACGCCAATAAAACCAGTGGCAACAGCAGCCCAACGCCAGATTCCGACCCGATGCTTGAGGATTGGGATAGACAAGAGTGTAATGAAAATAGGGCCTATATAAGTGAGAGTTGTCGCTGTAGCAAAGGCTAACTTTGTTATGCCAAGATAAAAACAATACTGTGCGACACCTAAAATTAAGCCTCTGAATAACCCAAAGCGCCATTGACTAAATACGACTTTCCGTCCGCTACGATGCCATTCCTGCGAGAGTGCGAGAACCAGAACAGACGGTAGCAAACCAAATATATTCCGAAATGAGGCTAGTTGCTGCACAGGATAACGATCACCTAGATGTTTGATAATGGCAGCTTGGGTATCGAACAGAAGTAACGCGAGTAAAATGAACAGCACTGCTTTCGCAAAATTATTATTCTTATCGGGCAAAGTAGTGTGTCATTTGTTCAGGAAGATAACTTGAAACGAGCTATACTTTCTCACGCAAAGGCGGTAAATGAAAGGGCTAAGTAAAATCTAAAGAGCAGGCAAGATTTACCATCATTTGGAAATTTTTCACACCAAAGGAATTATTAGAACGAACCAAAGTCCAATTAAAGTGTATCCATACAGATATTTGATTTATGTTAAGTGGTCAGCACAAAGTGCAGAAAGAAAGGCTAACAGTAAACAATTCAGGAGCAATATTTTGACTCAACCTAATCGAAATGAATCAACGATCAAGCAATCAGGCTTTATGGTGATTACTATACTAATACTTGCAGTATTTACTCTGCCAGTTAACGCATCCTGTTCAGATCGAGGTGGCCCAGGCGTTGATTGGTCCGGTTGTAAAAAATCATATAAAATGCTTAACCAGCAAGACTTTTCAAATGCCAAGTTTAATGAATCTGATTTGAGTTCGGGGCGGCTAGATAGTAGTGACTTTACAGACGGGAGTCTGATTAAGGCTGATTTATCACGCTCAAATGCAAAAAATAGCCTCTTTAAGCGAACGAATATGTTGAAATCAATGGGCTATCATACTGATTTTAGCGCTTCTCGGTTTATTGGTGCGGTTCTAGTCAAATCTGAATTCTCTCGAGCGAATTTCGAAAATGCTATTTTTCAACAGGTTGACTGGTCTCGTGCTGAGATAGGTCGAGCCGAATTTAACGGCGCCAGTCTAGATGGCGTCAAATTTGAGAATTCAAATTTATCTCGTGCTCGATTTAGTGGCGCAACCTTACTTCAGGTAGATTTTATCGGGGCTTACACCTTCTACACCCGGTTCGAGGGGGTTGACCTGAGCAGTTCCAAAAATATCACACAGGCACAGATAAATATGGCCTGTGGTGATAATGAAACTGTTTTACCCAGTGGGCTGAGCAGACCTACTACATGGCCATGTAGTAGTGACTGATTCTCTTTACTGGGTGGTTAGGTTTAGCTCGGCTAACAGTTCGTCCAATTCACCACTGGAGTCCATTCCGAACAATTCATCACAACCGCCAACATGCGTATTGCCTATGAATATCTGAGGGACGCTAGAATTACCGTGGCTTATTTTAAGCATTTCCTGATAGGCACCGGGCCTTTCTCCAACGTCGATTTCGTCAAAGGGTAAATTTTTTTGGTTGAGAAGTTGTTTTGCTCGATGACAAAACCCACATAACATGGACGAATAGATGGTAATGCCTGACATGAGTGATTTAATGCCTGAGTAAACAATTGATTGAGTCCTGCATTCTATTAATAAGTGCTCTTAATATATCCATATTTTCTTCATGGAAAAATTTTAATTTTAAAGTTTGCCGCTTCAACATTAAATTGGTGAAATTGATTGTATAATTATTATTGATATTAGATTGTTTTCATCTATTCAAGCTATAGACGGAAAATAGCATTTATCGTAGAATTCCGACTTAAAGAAGATGCTGCTTTCGCAGAGTAATATCTTAAATTTAATCTATAATGGAAAGGACTGTTGTCCTTTCTATTTTTTTGTGTGCGCATTTTTTGGAACCCGGAGGTTTTGTGCCAAACCCAGCAATATTAGCCCTGCAAGACGGAACTATATTTGAGGGTATATCAATCGGTGCCGACGGTATGTCGCCAGGTGAGGTGGTCTTCAATACATCGATGACTGGCTACCAGGAAATATTGACAGACCCCTCCTATTGTCGCCAACTTATTACGCTAACCTATCCGCATATCGGCAATACTGGCGTGAATAGTGAAGATGAAGAAGCGCGGGATATTCACGCCAGTGGATTAATAATCAGAGACTTACCACTAGTTGCAAGTAACTGGCGCAGTGAAAGTAGTTTGCAAGACTACCTCGCGGCTCGAAATGTAGTCGCAATTGCCGATATAGATACTCGAAAATTGACACGGCATCTGCGCGATCACGGCGCTCAAAATGGCGCTATTATCGCTGGCAAAACACCCTCAGTAGAAAAAGCATTAGAAGCAGCCAGAGCATTTGAAGGGCTTCAGGGTGTGGATTTGGCGAAAGTTGTCAGCACAAAACAAAGCTACGACTGGACTCTATCGACCTGGACTTTAGAGCAAGGCTATGAAGAGTCTACCGATAATCGATATCACATTGTTGCTTATGATTACGGCATTAAGAAAAATATACTTTGTATGCTTGCTGAACGAGGTGCGAAAATAACGGTTGTTCCGGCTCAGACACCGGCAGAAACAGTGTTAAAAATGAATCCCGATGGCGTATTTTTGTCAAACGGGCCGGGCGATCCAGAGCCCTGTGATTATGCTATAGCGGCGATTCAGACAATTCTCGAAACCAATATTCCCGTCTTTGGTATTTGTTTAGGGCATCAGTTGTTAGCGCTCGCTAGTGGTGCAAAAACAATGAAAATGAAATTTGGTCACCACGGAGCTAATCATCCGGTACAGGATATTGATACTGGCGTTGTGATGATAACCAGCCAAAACCACGGTTTTGCAGTAGACCAAGCTAGTTTGCCTGATAACTTGCGTACCACGCACATCTCCCTGTTTGATGGCAGCTTGCAGGCAGTTCATCGTACCGATAAACCCGCTTTTAGCTTTCAGGGTCATCCCGAAGCGAGTCCTGGCCCGCATGATGTCGCCCCTTTGTTCGATCACTTTTTTGAATTGATAAAAGCACATATCAACCAGAAAGCTGATCGCTCTCACACAGGTGGAGCAGTCTAATGCCATTAAGAAAAGACATTAAGTCGGTTTTAATCATTGGTGCTGGGCCCATTGTTATCGGCCAGGCTTGTGAATTCGACTACTCGGGTGCGCAGGCTTGTAAGGCACTCAAAGAGGAAGGGTTGCGGGTTATATTGATCAACTCTAATCCTGCCACCATCATGACTGACCCTGGTACGGCTGATGCGACCTATATCGAGCCTATCCATTGGAAGGCAGTCGAGAAAATAATTGAAAAAGAGCGCCCTGATGTTTTGTTGCCTACTATGGGTGGCCAGACAGCACTTAACTGTGCACTCGACCTGGATCGAGAAGGCGTACTTGAAAAATACAACGTAGAAATGATTGGCGCTAGCCGCGAAGCCATCGATATGGCTGAGGACCGCGATCAATTCCGTAAGGCAATGGCCGATATTGGTTTAAGCACACCGAAGGCTTTTATTGCCCATAGCCTGGAAGAAGCCTGGCAAGGGCAGGCGCAAATAGGGTTCCCTATTATTATCCGTCCTTCCTTCACAATGGGCGGAAGCGGTGGTGGTATTGCCTATAACCGCGAAGAATTCGAAGATATTATCAAGCGTGGACTTGAGCTTTCTCCGACCACCGAAGTATTAATTGAAGTATCGGTACTAGGTTGGAAGGAATATGAGATGGAAGTCGTGCGTGATCGTAACGACAATTGTATTATTATTTGTTCAATCGAAAACCTCGATCCAATGGGCGTGCATACCGGTGATTCTATTACGGTTGCTCCTGCACAAACCCTTACAGACAAAGAATACCAAATCATGCGTAATGCTTCGATTGCAGTATTGCGAAAAATTGGCGTTGAGACGGGTGGTTCAAATGTACAGTTTGCAATAAATCCCGAAAATGGTGAAATGATCATCATTGAAATGAATCCGCGCGTGTCGAGATCTTCCGCGTTGGCGTCAAAGGCAACGGGCTTCCCGATAGCCAAAGTGGCAGCTAAGCTGGCAGTCGGTTATACCTTGGATGAGCTGCAAAATGACATTACGGGCGGGACGACACCGGCGTCTTTCGAGCCTTCGATTGATTATGTTGTCACCAAAATACCGCGTTTTACTTTCGAGAAATTTCCCCAGGCGGATGATCGTTTATCGACTCAAATGAAGTCGGTTGGTGAAGTTATGGCAATTGGGCGCAGTTTTCAGGAATCATTTCAAAAAGCTCTCCGTGGCTTAGAAACGGGTGTTTTTGGCCTCGATGAAATCGTTGACCCAAATCTGAATGAAGATGAGCGGGAAGACTTGTTCCGAAAAGAGCTTAGACTACCTGGTGCGAATCGTATTTGGTATGTTGCCGATGCATTCCGCGCTGGTTATAGCGCTCAACAACTATTTGATCATACTAAAATTGACCCCTGGTTCCTGGCACAAATTGAAGATTTGATTCGTTGTGAAACAGAGTTAAAAGGGCGAAATTTCAAGTCGATCAGTGCTAATGAATTCTTTGCGTTAAAAAGAAAAGGTTTTTCAGATAGACGCCTGGCAACTGTGCTTGAAGCAGATGAAATAGAAGTTGGCGACCTGCGCCGAGCGCTGGGTATTCGACCTGTTTACAAACGAGTCGATACCTGTGCTGCTGAATTTTCATCTTCCACGGCCTATCTTTACTCAACCTATGAGCAAGAGTGCGAAGCTGAACCGAGTGATCGCGACAAAATCATGGTCTTAGGTGGTGGCCCCAATCGAATTGGACAGGGAATCGAGTTCGACTATTGCTGCGTACATGCCGCAATGGCTCTCCGCGAAGACGGCTATGAAACGATTATGGTTAATTGCAATCCTGAGACTGTTTCAACTGATTACGATACCTCCGATCGATTGTACTTCGAACCATTGACCTATGAAGATGTGCTTGAAATAGTCCATCTAGAAAAGCCCAAAGGTGTGATCGTTCAATTTGGCGGGCAAACCCCGTTAAACTTGGCTCGTGCACTCGAAGCTGCAGGTGTACCCATTATTGGTACAGCCCCAGATTCAATCGACCTAGCCGAAGATCGCGAACGTTTCCAAAAAATGATTCATGATCTGGGGTTGCTTCAACCCCCCAATCGTATTGCTTTTGATGTTGAATCTTCTGCTGTTCTGGCTGAAGAGGTTGGTTTCCCGCTAGTGGTGAGACCTTCTTACGTACTAGGTGGGCGTGCAATGGAGATTGTGCACGACCAAGAAGACCTGGCTAATTACATGAAGGAAGCGGTAAAAATAATTAAAGATTCGCCGATATTGCTCGACCGTTTCCTGGATGAAGCAATTGAAGTCGATGTTGATGCCATATGTGATGGTGAGAATGTTGTCATTGGTGGATTGATGGAGCATATTGAGCAGGCGGGCGTTCACTCAGGTGATTCGGCTTGTTCACTACCACCTTACTCACTGCCCGATCATATACAGAGAAAACTTTGTACCCAAGTAACGCAACTGGCGAAAGCCCTCAATGTTGTTGGCTTAATGAATACTCAGTTCGCCATTAAAGGTGAAGAAATTTATATTCTCGAGGTTAACCCGAGGGCTGCGCGTACCGTTCCCTTTGTTTCTAAAGCAACCGGCGTTCCTTTAGCAAAAGTGGCTGCGCGTTGTATGGTCGGTCAGTCTTTGGTGGATCAAGGTAGAACAGAGCAAGTAATACCTGATTTTGTATCGGTCAAAGAATCCGTATTCCCGTTCGCAAAGTTTCAAGGTGTTGACCCGATTCTTGGACCAGAAATGAAATCTACTGGCGAAGTGATGGGGATTGGTCAGTCGTTTTCTGAGGCTTTTGCGAAAGCCATGCAAGGGGCGGGCGTTAGTATTCCTATGCCTGGCACTGCATTTTTAAGCGTTCGTGAAACCGACAAGCGATCAGTCGCCAGTTTGGCAAAAGAGCTTCACGATCGAGGATTTAATTTAGTTGCAACAGGTGGCACAGCGAAGATGATCCAAGCCGCTGGTATCGAATGTAAGCATGTTAATAAAGTGAAAGAAGGTCGGCCACACATTGTTGATATGATAAAGAACGATGAAATTGCATTAATCGTCAATACCACTGAAGGTCGGTCGGCTATTGGTGACTCTTATGCGATTCGACGTGAGGCACTCATGCATTCAGTTTGTTACTCTACGACGCTCTCAGGCGGAAAAGCAATCTGTCTAGCCATGTCTCATCGTGAGATTGGGAAAGTATACAGACTACAGTCATTGCACCAGGATTAGTATTTATGAACCAAATACCTGTAACAGCTGAAGGCTCTGAAAGATTAAAGGCAGAGCTAAAAGATTTGAAATATGTCAAAAGACCCATTGTTGTGGAAGCTATTGCAGTGGCAAGGGATCACGGTGACTTAAAAGAGAATGCCGAATACCATGCTGCCCGCGAAGAGCAGGGCTTTATGGAGGGGCGCATTGCTGAATTAGAGTCGGTATTGGGTAATGCTCAAACTATCGATGTAACCAAATTAAATCAAACCGGCAGGGTCGTTTTTGGCTGTACTGTTGAATTAATTGACGTTCAAAGCGATGAAGAAGTAACCTATCAGATTGTTGGTGATATCGAAGCCGATATTAGGTTAAATCGCATCGCTATCAGTTCGCCTATTGCGCGAGCAATGATAGGCAAAGAAGAGGGTGATGAAGTGATTGTTCAAGCACCAAGCGGCAATCGCGAATATGAGGTTACAGCGGTTCATTATCGCTAAATAAAATCGCCGTGATGATGGCTCTGAAACGTCGCCTATTTTGATGGCTTGTGGCTAAGATCTACCGTTGAGGTGTGGAACTGGTGACTTTGCCGAATCGGTCAGATTTAACATTACGTCGGTAAATCACAGCAACATTTCCAATGACTTGCACTGGCTCGGCACTGTGACGTGAACAAATAGCGTCAACCATTTGTTTTTTGATTGGCTTTTCTGAAGCAGGTATGCGAATTTTAATTAATTCGTGATGTTCAATGGCTATTTCGATTTCATTTTGAACTGCTTCTGTTAAACCGTTTTGACCGATCATGACGACAGGTTTTAATTGATGTGATTCGGCTCGTAATCGTTTATTTTGTACTTTTGATAGGTTCATTCTAGTGCTGAGTTCGAGTGTGGTTATAAAGCTGCGCATACTAACACAGCTTACTCACATTGGTTACCCACATAGATTACTGAAAAGTTTTCGAGAATTAAGGTATGTCGCGCTCCAAAAGTAGTCAAAAATGGCTTCAGGAACATCATGACGATCAATATGTCCTGCAGGCACGCAAAGAAGGGTATCGCTCGCGTGCGGTTTATAAGCTAATCGAGTTACAGCAAAAAGATAAGCTGCTTAAGCCCGGTATGTTTGTGTTAGATCTGGGCGCTGCGCCTGGTGGCTGGAGTGAATATGTCAGTAAGTTTGGGGGAGCTAAAGGACGCCTGATCGCAATTGATATATTGCCAATTGACCCAATCGCAGGCGTCGAAATTATTCAAGGCGATTTCACAGAGGCACATATCCTAGAACAAATTCTTGATTTGGTTGATAGGCAGCCGGTTGACCTTGTTTTATCTGATATGGCCCCCAACTTAAGTGGTGTTGACTCAGTAGACCAGCCGCGATCGATGTATTTGGGGGAGTTGGCCTTCGAGTTAGCGAAGGAATGTCTGGCTAAAGATGGACAGTTTGTAGTAAAGCTTTTTCAGGGTGAAGGGTATGAGGCGCTTATTTCGTCGTTTAAATCGACGTTCAAATCCGTCAAATATCGTAAGCCAGATGCATCACGGTCAAGGTCTCGTGAAATTTATGCAGTCTGTAGTGGTCTCAAGTAAAGGATCCGGTTAACAATACGCTAGTATCTAGCCGGTTTAGTAGTAAAATGACGCATTAGGTGTCGATTTGAAATTATTCTAAATTAGTAATTAAATTGCCAATTTAGCAAACACAATACAAGGTGTTGACAAGTGAATGATGTAGCAAAGAATTTAATATTATGGGTCGTGATCGCCGTCGTCTTATTGACGGTATTTCAAAGCTTTGGTGGGCGCAGCAGCAGCAGCGCTGCTAATCTCAAATACTCTGACTTTCTTACCCAAGTTAAGCAAGGTCAGGTCCAAGAGGTTTTGATCGAAGGTCAAAAAATCACTGGCCAGTTGAAATCCGGTGTTAGCTTCTCGACCTACAGTCCAGAGACTGATAATTCAGCACTGATTGGTGATATGGATCGTGCTAATGTTTCAATTGTTGGTAAACCACCTGAAGAGCCTTCGTTACTCGCTCACATATTCGTCAGCTGGTTCCCCTTCATCGTTTTAATTGGTTTGTGGGTTTTCTTCATGCGCCAAATGCAAGGCGGTGGAGGTGGGCGCGGTGCTATGTCATTTGGTAAAAGTAAGGCACGGCTTCTGAGTGAAGATCAGGTTAATATCTCTTTTAATGATGTCGCCGGTATTGATGAAGCAAAGGAAGAAGTGGGTGAATTAGTGGAGTTTCTACGTGAGCCCGCCAAATTTCAAAAGCTTGGAGGAAAAATCCCTCGTGGTGTCTTAATGGTGGGATCACCGGGTACTGGTAAAACCCTATTAGCGAAGGCTATTGCAGGTGAAGCTAAAGTACCGTTCTTCACTATCTCAGGTTCTGATTTTGTTGAAATGTTCGTTGGTGTTGGTGCATCCCGTGTCCGTGATATGTTTGAGCAGGCTAAGAAGCATTCACCCTGTATCATCTTCATTGATGAAATTGACGCTGTTGGTAGGCACCGAGGCGCCGGAGTTGGCGGTGGTCACGATGAGCGAGAGCAGACATTAAATCAGTTGCTAGTTGAAATGGATGGCTTTGAAGGCAATGAAGGTGTCATTGTAATTGCGGCTACTAACCGTCCAGACGTGTTAGACCCTGCGTTACTAAGGCCTGGTCGTTTTGACCGACAAGTGGTTGTTCCTCTACCCGACGTTCGTGGTCGCGCACAAATACTCAAGGTTCATATGCGAAAAGTACCTGCTGCGGACAATGTCGATACCATGGTAATTGCACGAGGAACTCCAGGTTTTTCTGGTGCTGATCTCGCCAATTTAGTGAATGAAGCGGCACTTTTTGCTGCCAGAGGTAATAAGAAGCTCGTGCACATGGGCGAGTTTGAGCGAGCAAAAGACAAAATTATGATGGGCGCCGAGCGTAAATCGATGATCATGAACGACGCGGAGAAAAAGCTCACAGCGTATCACGAAGCAGGTCATGCGATTGTTGGTCGAATAGTGCCTGAGCATGATCCAGTTTATAAAGTTAGTATCATTCCTCGGGGTCGCGCTCTGGGTGTGACCATGTTCTTACCGGTCGAAGATCGCTACAGTTACAGTAAAAAACTGCTCGAAAGCCAGCTGTCGAGCTTATATGGCGGGCGCATAGCAGAAGAACAAATATTTGGTGCTGATGCTGTTACTACGGGAGCATCTAACGATATTGAGCGAGCCACTAGCATTGCTCGTAGTATGGTCACCCAGTGGGGGCTGTCTGATCGCATGGGACCATTATCTTATAGCGAAGAAGAAGGCGAAGTTTTCCTCGGTAAATCAATGGGTAAGCAAAAAACAGTGTCAGACGATACGGTACGAGCCATTGACTCTGAAATTCGTATGCTAATTGACAGGAACTATCAGAGATCAGTCGATATTTTGAAAGAACATGAAGAAAAACTTCATGTTATGGCTGATGCTTTGATGAAATACGAAACAATTGACTCAAGTCAGATAGATTCAATTATGGATGGAAAAATTCCCGGGCCACCTCAGGAGTGGACCGAAGATGATTCTGGCTCTTCTGGTTCTGGTGGCAGCAAAGTTTCGGCTAAGACCGAAGCCAAGGAAGACGATAGTCCAGATTTACCTGATCCAGCCACCAAGCTTCACTAACTTGAAAAGAGGGCAAAGATCGAGTGATCGATCTTTGCTTTTTTATGCGCGCGAATAATGTCGAAAAAAAACAATTTGGAGCAATCTACGTCGGCCAACGGAGTTCAGGTAATGGGTGTGATAAACACGACACCCGACTCTTTTTCTGACGGTGGAAAGTTTGCGACTATAGACAATGCCTTTAAACATGCGCTAAGACTGATTGACGATGGTGTTGATATTCTCGATGTGGGTGGAGAGTCGACAAGGCCCGGTTCAGGTCAGGTCAACCTCGAGCAAGAGCTGGCAAGAACCATTCCGCTTATTAAATTAATCCGAGAAATATCGGATGTGCCCATTTCAATCGATACCAATAAACCGGGTGTGATGCAGCAAGCAGTGGATGCTGGGGCTACCATCATTAACAGTATCTGGGCACTCCAATTAGCGAATTCGTTAGAGTTGGCTGCAGAACTTGATGTGCCCGTTTGCTTTATGCACATGCAAGGAACACCAGAAACCATGCAAAATAATCCAACTTATAAAGACGTTGTCAGCGAAGTGCTAGACTTTTTAAAGCAGCGTGTTGATGCAGCTATTGATGCAGGCATAAAGCAGCACAACATTATTATTGATCCTGGTTTTGGATTTGGAAAAACATTACAGCATAATTTGCAATTGTTGAAATCACTTGCCGAATTTAAGACATTAGGTGTGCCATTGCTAGTGGGAATGTCTCGAAAGCGAATGATTGGTACGATACTCGACAAGCCTGTCGACCAGCGTCTTTATGGTAGTTTGTCATGCGCCGTTATTGCGGCAATGCTGGGTGCTAATATAGTTCGCGTTCACGATGTCCCAGAGACCTTAGATGCTATTGCAATGGTGAATGCGCTGCATCAACAAACTTAAGTTGGTTAACTAGACTGGGAAGCTTGGCAGGAATATAAAAATAGATAAGCGAGGAATGTAATGAGTCGACGATATTTTGGTACCGATGGGATTCGAGGAAAAGTAGGCATTCCGCCAATGACAGTAGACTTTGTGATGAAGGTTGGCTGGGCGGCTGGCAAGGTGCTTGCCAAACAGGGCAAAGGTAGCGTCGTGATTGGAAAGGATACACGAATATCTGGCTATATGTTTGAATCAGCGCTAGAGGCCGGTTTGGCTGCTGCGGGCTTAGATGTGATATTACTCGGTCCTATGCCCACTCCCGCTGTCGCCTATATGACACAGGCTCGCAGAGCGGTTGCGGGAATTGTGATTAGCGCATCCCACAATCCCTACCATGACGACGGTGTTAAATTTTTTAATGCTGACGGATATAAGCTGTCAGATAAAGTTGAACAAGCAATAGAAGACATGATTGATCAGCCACTAACAATGGTTGAATCGGAACAATTGGGCAAGGCAACTCGAATGGAGGATGCCAAGGGTCG
>JBLILW010000033.1:0-15854 GCA_047638435.1 Urechidicola sp. | reverse complement strand
GCTAACAGAGAACCCGAGCGTATTTGGCCTTGTCCCAAATGAACCGACGAGGCAATCCAGGCATCTTCAAACAGGTTTAATAATGAAGCCGAGAATACTGGCTTGCCTGGATTCCCATTCTTTAAACTTTCAAGCTCTTGCTGCAACTGCTTGACCCACTGAGCAGGGTCAATTTCAAAATGGGCCAATAATAATGGAATGTCAGACTGCCCATCTTCCAGTAACTGCAACAAAATGTGTTCTACCGAAACCTCATAATGGGACCGATTGACACATAAACCCGAGGCGCCTTCAAGCGCCCGGGTGCTATAAGGATTAAGCCTGGATAAAAGACCTTTTAGGTTCGATTTCATCGCTTAATACCAATCAAGATTTATGATTTATCGAGCTTGCCTGCTAATGACAATGTGAAACTAGAGCCCATGTATTTGAAATGTGGCCTAACCCGCATATCAACCCGAAAAAAGCCTGGATTACCAGAATCTTCTGTTACTTCTATTTTGGCTTCTCTCAATGGCCGCCTGCTTCTTACTGAAGCGGGTGGATTGTCCTGATCTGCTACATATTGGCGAATCCAGCTTTGCAACTCAGACTGAAGTTCACTTCGGGTTTTCCAGCTACCAATATTCTCACGCTGCAATACCTTGATATAATGAGCGAGCCGGTTAACAACAAATAAATAGGGCAGTTCGGATCCCAACTTGAAATTGACTTCAGCTTCTTTACCCTCAGGTGAGTTTCCGAAAAACTTGGCTTTCTGAGGTGACGTTGCTGAGAAGAACGTCGCATTGTCGGTGCCTTTACGTACGGTCAATCCCATAAAACCTTGCTCTGACAATTCGAATTCACGTCTATCTGACAGCATTGTTTCTACAGGCGCCATTGTTTTAGTTTCGCCATTTTCTTGGTATTTATGCATTGGTAAATCTTCAATAACACCACCACTTTGAGGTCCAATGATATTAGGACACCAGCGATACTTAGCATAACTACGGGTCAGATTGGTGGCGAAAGCATAAGATGAGTTACCCCATAAGAACTTCTCTTTAGATCCTTCTACTGACTCAGAATAATTGAATTCCTTACTTGGATTGTCCTCACCATAAGGCTGACGAAGTAAAAAGCGCGGAAGAGCCAGACCAACATTTCGAGAATCATCTGATTCGCGAAACGACTGCCACTTTGCATATTGAGGTCCTTCGAAAATCGACTCGAGATCTTTTAGGTTTGGCATGCCATCAAAACTTTCCAGGCCAAAAAACTCTGAACCTGCGCCCGCAATAAATGGCGCATGCGACATTGCACTAATACCCGCTACCTGTCCCAGTAATTTGACATCCTGAGCACCAGGGCCAAATTGATAGTCAGAAATAATGGCACCATAGGGCTGACCACCGAATTGACCAAACTCAGCAGAGTAAGCATGCTTATATAGACCAGACTTGGTAATATCGGGCGCATCTTCAAAGTCTTCCAGCAACTCATCTTTAGAAACACTGAGTAACTCCATTCTAATGTTTTCACGAAAATCAGTTCGATCTACCACCATTTTCAGGCCACGCCAGGACGACTCCAGTTTCTGAAAACTCTCGTGGTGAATGATCGCATCAACCTGTTGACTGATGCGATTATCGATCTCGGCAATCATATTATCGACCACCTTTTGCTCAACTTTCTCACCCCTGCGTTGTGGCGCCAATAAATCGCCAATAAACGCCTGAATACCTTTTTTAGCCGTATCGTATCCTTCGTCTGCCGGTTTCAAGCGAGTTTCCTGCATGATCTGATCGATCAACGAAACGCCTTCTACTTCTGCGGCCTGTTCTGACTGTTGCTGTTCTTCTGCCATTTTTATCACCTATATTCAGTTGCTAGTCTTCGATACTCTAGTCTTCGAAAACCTAGCCTTCTAGACCAAGTTCTTTCATCATTTGAGCGCGCGAATCATCTTCATTCAGAATTTTCTGAATCGTTTTCCGAAATGCAGGTACGTTGCCAAGCGGCCCTTTAAGCGCCAACAGTGCTTTACGCATTTCTAACAAGTCGTTGAGCTCGGGCACCTGCTTAGCGATACTGTCGGGGGAAAGATCCTTAATTGATTTAATTTTGAGATGCACGGGCATTTCATCGTTGTCTTCTGACAAGGTATCCTCAACATTCATGTCTAGACTAAGTTTCAGGCCTGACATAACGTCGTTGAAGTTATCTTTATTGATGTTGACGGGCGATCGATCCTCTACTGTCTCGTCATTTGGCTTGCCAGTAAAATCACCTAGCACCAATAACTTCAACGGCAGTTCGACCTCTTCCGACTGATCACCTGTGTTAGATTTATAAACTATATTGACACGTTCTTTGGGTGCGACCGAAGCTTCGGACATACTATCCTCCTTTTATGGATAAAGCGGTTATGGGATCAAACCAGCAAAGCTGTTCATAGGCTAAGCGTGCCTTTTCCTCGAGTGTTTTGTCGTCCTTCTTTGTTTTTTGCTGCTTTTGATAAGATTGAAATAAAAGATGATAAATTTTTGCGAGCAGTTGTGGCTCCCATTGTGAAATTTGCATTGCACTGGCTTGCTGGCCCACCTGCTCTAAAACAGAGGATGCGGTATCAGCCCTACCTGTTTGCAACATTAACTCTGCAATAGCGCAACGCCAGTAAACTTGTTCGCGTAGTTGAGATGCCTTTGACATACCGCTACTCATTAGCTCAAGCGCTTTATTAGAATCACCTGAAGCCGCAATTTGTTTTGCTTCGGCCAGAGTGCTACTCCATAACTCACTAGTTGCAGATTCGCTTGAGTCGGAACCTGCACCAGAGCTTGGTCCCAGAACCTCAGCATCTAGCCACATTCGCGTTTGATCATTGGCAAATGGGGTTTCGTCTGAAAATGAAAAATTAACTGCCTCAGGGAACCGCGAAATAAAATTGCGTAACTCTCGGGTAACCGTTTGAGCAGCCGACTCATATTCAGCACCTAATGAACGTAACGATTTAACCACTAAAAATTGACCATCAAACCAGAAAGGAGCACGCGCCAGTGTTCTTTCCAGACCGGGAATTAAGGTTACTAAATCGCCTTTGCCTGCCTGCACCTCAAAAAACTTTAAGCGCTCAGGTGCTGGCGGATCAACCTGGGTGACGCCATTATCATCGGACGGTGCCTTTTCGAGGCCCATAAATGCCGCTACCCTGGCAACCCGATAAGGTCGTTCATCGGCTAGTTTTTGAGCAATCCAAAAACTGGCTAAATCTCTAGCGGTAGCCTGCAATTGTCGCAATATTTTCTTGCTATCGGCCTCAGACTCTAATGGACCTGCGTCTGGTGTTGTTACATTTGAAGCCTTAGATTTTGTCGTAGCCTTTGTTACAGCTGGAACGGGCTTGACTGGTGCTTGCTCTGGCGCTGCAACTTGAGGTTCGGTAGTTTCAGCTATTGATGCCTGAGGGGCTGGTGCCTGAACTTCGGGCACCTGAACTGTGGGTTCTGGCGCTACTGATTCTGTGGGCGGTTCGACAACAGGTGCTACTGGTTTGCTATTGGCTAACTCTGCTTCTGCACTCTGCTTATAGTTTTTTAAGGGGCGTGAAAGGTCGGTTAGCATGGGAGCCTGATCACCCATTTTATCTACCAACGTGTTGTCCAGTTGCTTAAGCATATTGGCTGCTTCAACCACTGATTCTGACTCTTGATTGCTGGGGACCGTCGCTGAAACATGAATACCCGCTTTTTCTGCCAGCCAGGTAAAAGCCGTTTGGCGCGCTCGCATTCGCTTTGCCGGCGGGAACAGGCCGTCCCAGTGCAGGGAAACCATATCGTTGAGAATATTGAGCCCGACGCTTAGTCCGTGATAACCGTCTTTAACCAGTAAGGCATAACATAGATAGGAACCGACGAGTAAGTCTTTGGATGAACTCTGAATAATTCGAGAGGACAATTGCGCAACAACATCCCACTCAACCGTCTCAGCGTTAAGAGATTCTTGTTTGGCAAGCTCTGCTTCAAGCTGGTCAAAGTCTGACTCATATCGAATATTGGTGCCACAAGGTTGTTCTTCAGAAATAGGGGATGATCCAATCGCAAATAGTGCGTGCTCGTTAAGTTTTGCCATTGGTTACTAAAGTCCCATTACGTATATGTGTTTTTATTAAGTCACGCTAATGATTGTAGTCTACATTTACCGAAATTTTTATTTTTTTTCAAATAGTCAAAGAATAGAACTTTATACCTTAAGGCAATTTACAATCAGGAATTATAATAATGAAAAATTCAAAAACAATCTACTTGAGATCCATCCAAAAGTCGAGGGCAACAAGTCAATTTAAAACAGGTTAATGGTACTATTAAACATTAGATATTAATCAGGGTACAGCTTTTTCAAACCTGCAATAGCCTCTGACATCTTGCCGCGCAACTTAAGGGGTTCAAGCACCTCAACTTGCTCCCCATATTTTAATACATCCATCAATAATTCGGTGTCGTGGCTGTAGGGCACTCGAAGGATGAAATATCCTTTTTCGTCATATTCACTGGTTTGATCTGGGTGCCATAGCTCATGAGAGACCCAACGCGCGAGCTTTGGGCTAAAGCGTAAAACGGCTTGTTCTGTATCGATACCTGAAAAAATGCCGTAGCCGCTTTCAAGCTCTTGATTGAGTTGATCCTCATCAACATCTATTGCTGGTTTTGCGATTATTTCTAATTGCCGAACGGCATCAACCGAGAAGCTGCGCAAGCCTCCTCTGAGGTGGCACCAGGCATCCAGGTACCAGCTATCTCGATAGCGGATGAGTCTTTGTGGCGACACTTCTCTGCTGGTTTCACTATCGTTCTGGCGATTATGGTAGGTCATCACCAGACGTTTACGGCTGAGCAAAGCCTGACTGATAGATTGAAAATGTTGCGTGCTAATGGATTTTGCTAACGCAGGCAGAATACGTATACGTTTAGCAATTTCGTCGGCACTATGATCACCCTTGTCGAGCAGCATTCTAATTCGGGAGCGTAGCGGCTGTATATGACTCGTTAACATGCCAGGCTGCAGACTTTCCAGCAACGCATCCATGGTTAACAATGCTTGAATTTCACCGATACTAAACCACAGGCCCGGCAGTTGATATTGGTTGGATTCAAACTCGCTTTGGTCATAGCTATAGGCGTTTAGCTCTCGGTTCCATACGATGGGTGCGCCCAATCTGTCGCGCATATACTCTAGATCACGTTTAAAAGTGGCTAAGGATATCTCCAATGCCTGTAGAAACTGATCCAGGGTGACGCTTGTCTGCTTACAGAGCATTTGATCGATAATGTGAAAGCGCTCGGTTCTGTCCATTATGCTTTGACTCTCTATCGTGTTTTTACTAAATTTCCAGACACTAGCTCACCTCATGAGCCAGCAAAGCAGGATAATAGCATCACACTCGAAATCAAGGAGTTTTCATGTCAATTATCAAACGAATTCTGTTTAAGCTATCTTCTTATTGTCGTTGCCGCATTATCAATGGCCCAGATAAAGAATCTTACCTGGAACGCTATCATCTGCTCAGGTTGCCATTTGGTTGCCAGATATACTTACATCGATTCGTCGCCAGTGACCCTGGACGTGGATTACATAATCACCCGTGGCAATCGGCCTGTTCTTTTTTACTCTGCGGTCAATACGAAGAGATTCGAATGGCTGACGCCAGAGAAGATAATCAACTTCGGAGCCAAATCATGGAAGCTGGCAGTTTTAACTGGATTAACGGTAGGGAGTTTCATCGGATCAACCTGATCGATGGCACTGAATGCTGGACGCTGTTTGTACACGGTGCAAAGGCCAAGTCATGGGGTTTTTTAGAAAAAAATCAACAGCGTTATGCGTTTCACGATCACCAACAAATACTCCAACAACCGGCCAATTCACAATGGTGGAAAACACTCGCTAAGCCTAGCCAATGTCCGTCGATGCGCAAACCTTTCAGCCCTTAATAACTTAGGCCCAGGTGCATGGGACTGCGCTTGGGCCCTCGAACCTTCTTTTAACCGCTAATTACTACTTCAGGTACTTTGCGTGAAACTCAAAATGATCGGCCAGAAAACTGGCGATAAAATGATAACTATGATCATAGCCTGGTTGCATCCGAACCGTACAAGCCTGCCCTTTTGTATCACAGGCAGCCTTGAAATTTTCGGGTAACAGCTGGCCTTCATGCAAAAAATCGTCGGCGTCACCCTGATCGATCAAAATATCTGATACCGTCGCACCACCATTCACCAGGCAAGTCGCGTCATAGGCTTGCCAATCTGATTCATTGTCACCCAGATACAAACCAAAACAGCCTTTACCCCAATCACAGTTAACCGGATTAGCAATTGGCGCAAATGCCGATACCGACCGAAACGCACCCGGATTCTTCAGTCCACAAATCAACGCGCCATGACCACCCATCGAATGCCCACTCACCGATTTAACGCCAGGCAATAAAGCCAAATTTGCTTCGACCAGTGCAGGCAATTCACTTACAACATAATCATACATTTGATAGTGATTCGACCAAGGTGCCTCGGTTGCATTTACGTAAAAGCCAGCGCCCTGCCCAAGATCATAACGGTCGGGTTTATCGTCAACTTGCTCCCCACGCGGACTGGTATCAGGAAACACAATGGCGATGCCATGTTGCGCAGCAAAACGCTGAGCGCCCGCTTTGGTACGAGCATTGTCATCGTTACAGGTTAAACCCGATAACCAGTATAAAGTCGGTACTTTTTCAATCTCAGCCTGTGATGGCAGGAAAACTGAAAAGGTCATTTCGCATTGATTAACGTTTGATTCATGGGTGTACCGGTTTAGGTAGCCACCACTTTCTTTAACGCTTTCGATTTCTTTCATGTTCTTCATTCATATCTCTAATAAAAACAAGTCTAAATAAAAGCAAGCCTAGAAGATGATGACAGAGCGAATGCTCTCGCCACTATGCATCAGGTCAAAAGCACGGTTAATATCTTCTAGGGGCATAGTATGGGTCACCATAGAATCTAATTCGATTTCACCTGCCATATAGCGATCAACATAACCAGGCAGTTGCGAGCGCCCTTTCACACCACCAAATGCAGTGCCTTGCCAGGTACGACCAACCACCAAGTTAAACGGACGCGTGCTAATTTCTTTTCCAGCGCCTGCAACACCAATAACCGTTGAAACACCCCAACCCATATGCGTGCATTCAAGTGCATCGCGCATGACGTGTACATTGCCGATACATTCAAACGAATAGTCCACACCACCACTGGTTAATTCCTGAATATACTCGCTAATAGAGCCATCGATTTCTTTCGGGTTGATAAAATCAGTCGCACCGAGTGCTTTCGCAATTTCCCACTTCGCAGGATTAATATCAATCGCCAAAATTCGGCTGGCTTTAGCCATCACCGCACCCTGTATGGCAGATAAACCGATACCGCCTAAACCAAACACAGCCACGGTCGAACCAGGCTCTACTTTGGCTGTATTCAACACTGCACCAATGCCGGTAGTAACGCCACAACCCAACAAACAAACTTTATCGAGTGGTGCGGCCTTGTTGATTTTGGCTAATGCGATTTCTGGTACAACGGTATATTCACTAAAAGTAGAGCAACCCATATAGTGATGTATAGCCTTGCCATTTTTCGAGAAACGACGCGTACCGTCAGGCATATAACCCGTCCAAACTGTTGAAGCGATTGATTGGCACAGATTGGTTTTAGGTGAATTACAATACTCACAAACACCACACTCAGGGATGTATAAAGGTATAACGTGATCGCCCACCTTTAAATCCTTCACGCCAGGACCACACTCGACCACTTCACAACCACCTTCATGGCCTAAGATCGCAGGAAAAGCGCCCTCAGGATCATCACCCGACAAGGTAAACGCATCTGTATGGCAAACACCAGAAGCAATCACTTTCAGCAAAACCTCGCCTTCGCGGGGGCCTTCAACTTCGACCTCCTCAATTTCTAGAGGTTTCTTAACTTCCCAGGCAACTGCAGCTTTACATTTCATTTTAATGTTCCTTAAATAGGGTTATTTAAATTAAATAGATGCCGCGCAGATTAAGTTGATTAAATCGACCAGTCAACCCACTTACAGAGGTTATCGGCATCACTACCTATAAAGGATTATTGAGGTAGAGTTAACGCTAGCTTTTGCATTAAGGCAAGACGAGCCTCCATTATTCCTTATATCAGCTCTCACTTACGATAGTTGGGATCAAATCATTCAGCGCTACTTGAAAATGGCGCTATGACAATCATATTGAAGCGGTTTATTATTAAGGCAAGGTAAACGGAAATCTGCTAGATTATGTCCGTCCGCCCTCAACGGCGAAGGACATCATTCTAACCATTTCAATGCACGGATCGTCTTGCCTTTACTTCGCTGTTTGCCTTATTCACTTCTCCTACTAAGTAGCGCCCTCAGCAGTGCTGTGTGGGCAGAGGGAAACTGGGGACTTTGTCGAGCACCAGCCTTTACACTCATAGAGCCATCTAACTCTGACATCAACGATTTAACCGAGATTGAGGCGAACTTCATGTCACGCCAAACCGATGACATCGTTTATTTCAGTGGACAAGTAGAGCTCACTAAACCGGCTCAATCTTTACTCGCTGATGAGCTAACCCTGAACAATGCCACTGAACAGGCCCATGCCTCAGGTAATGTAACATTTGAAAGCCCTGATTATCGGCTACAAACTGAATCCATGACGATGAATCAAAGAGACCAATCAGCCTACTTTGCATCCTCTTCATTTACTTTACCAGTGCAGCATATTCGTGGCACTGCGAATGAAGTTATCCAGTTCGATAGTTCGCTTAGCCGCTACAACGACATTCAATACACGACTTGCGATCCAGGAAACAGCAGCTGGCATATGACGGCTGATCGACTCGACATCGACCGAGAGTCAGGTCGCGGTACTGCTCACCATGCCACTGTTTATATTCAGGATTTTCCGGTGCTTTACCTGCCGTATCTTCAGTTCCCGGTTGATGACAGGCGCATGTCCGGTATTTTAACGCCTACTATAGGCCTCTCTGACACGAATGGTGGCAGCTTATCTGCACCCGTTTACTGGAATATTGCACCCAATCTGGATGCCACTATTACTCCTGCTTGGTACGGTGATCGAGGCGTGCAACTCAACACTGAAAATCGATACCTTTTTAAAAATCAGGCTGGAAAGTTCGACCTGTCTTATCTTGATGATGAAAAGAAAAATGATAGCCGCTGGTTTCAAAAATGGATACATCGGGCCAATTTAGGTTCAAATATCAGCGCTGAAATAACCTGGCGCGAAGTTTCTGATAGTACATTTTTCGACGACTTTGAATCACTGGGTGATACTAGTGATGATCTCACTCACTTAGAACGACATGCCAAGTTAAATCATCGCTCCGAACTATGGAGAAGCAGTTTACTCTTTCAAACTTTCCAAACGCCAGACCCTAACTTTGCGATTGCTGGCCGACCTTATCGTCGACTCCCCAGGCTAATGGTTAATAGTCGGTTTAGGGCCTTCGACAATGGCATTCAATTCAATACTGACAACGAATGGGTGCGATTTGACCACGAGAACAATAACAACGTTATGGGTGAACGTACCCATTTGCTGCCTTATCTCAGTTGGGCACAATCAGATAGCTATTACTTTTTCAAGTCTAAGCTTGAATATGCCCTTTCCGATTACCAATTAGACAATAACAACTTGGGCGCCAATTCGATTCAGCACGATATTCCAATCCTCAGCCTTGATACTGGATTGTTTTTTGACCGGGAAATGAATATCGGCACCAACTGGACTCAGACATTAGAACCACGGCTTTATTTCCTGCGCACGCCGTATCAAGACCAAAGCAATACTCCGGTATTTGATTCGGCGGCGCTATCTGATACCTACTCTAATTTTTTCAAATCCAATCGCTTTAGTGGGCCTGATCGTATCGGTGATGCTAACCAGGTGACGTTTGGCATTGGCACACGTATTTTCGACAATGACTCAGGTGCGGAGCTGCTCTATTCGCGCATTGGTCAAATTTTCTACGCGGATGACCGACGCGTTCAGATCCGTGGTAACACGCCCCAAACCAATGACAAATCCAATATCATTTCAGAGACAACCGTCAAACCGAATACAAACTTATCGATAAGCACGAAGCTCGTTTATCAACAAACAACCAGAACAATATCAGAAAAAACATTGTCGGTTTACTACCTTCGGGATGGTTTTGCCGCCAATCTAGAGTACTTTTTTAATGAGGCTGTGCTGGAACAAGCCGCTGTATCCATGGTCTACCCCATCAACCCGCGCTGGATGATGGTGGCTAAGTACTCAGAATCAATATTATTCAATAAACCAGTTGAGAATTTATTCGGCGTAAACTATGAATCCTGCTGTTGGGGGATTAAAATACTCGCTAGCCAAACCAGCAACGATACTTTCACCAAAACGGATAACGCATTGTTTTTTGAGTTATCTTTAAAGGGGCTGGGGCAGTACGGCCGAACACTAGACAGCCAACTGACAAACGCTATTCCTGGCTACAACCCTAACTTTTAGGGCGTCGCTCATACCGACGTCAACTATGGCATGAACCAATGATTCGATTTTTATCACTATTTGCATCAACATCTGTATGGCTAGCTTTATCCTGCAGCCTTTTTATATCGCAGGCTCTAGCCGCTCCAACGCCAATTGATGCAATCGTGGCGATTGTCGATGAAGACATTATTACGCGCAGTGAAGTGAATAATCGACTTGAGATAGTTCGAGCCGAATTCGCTTACGATAATCGGCGCTTACCCGAAGCAAAAGCGCTTAACCGTCAATTAATGGAACTCATGATCAACGAGTCTATTTTGATTCAGCAAGCCAAGAGACGCGGCATCAGAGCAAGCGATAGCCAGCTCAATCAGGCGATGATAAACATTGCTAAAAATAATCAAAAAACCTTGACCGAGTTCAGAGAGTTATTGCTTTCTCAAGGTGTTAACTATGACAAGTATCGAGAAAACATTCGGAAAGAAATGTTATTGGGCACATTGCGTCGTCAATACACTGCCCGTACGGCCAACATCAGTGAAACCGAACTGAATGAATTTATTGAGCGAACTGGCGATAACTTGGAAAAAGCTGAATATAACATTTCTCATATTCTTTTCGCCTTGCCTGATGCAGCATCACCAGAAAAAATAAATATCGCGCTAAAATCTGCCAACGATATTTTGGCCAAGCTTCAACAGGGTGCTGAGTTTGACCAACTAGCCAATGAGTTTTCATCCGGATCGACTGCGTTACAAGGGGGTAGCCTAGGTTGGCGCGGCAGAGCCGAAATTCCGGGTCTGTTTGCCGAGGCGGTACTCAAAATGCAACCCGGCGAATATGCAGGTCCTTTGCGTAGCCCAAGTGGATTTCACATCATAACGTTGAACGAGCGCCGCGCTATTGACCAGATAATCACAAAGCAAACCAAATCAAGACATATTTTGATTCGAGCCAATGAACTCATTAGTGAAGAGGCCGCAAGAGAGCGATTAATTGAATTACGCCAACGTATATTAAACGGTGAAGATTTTGCAGCTTTAGCAAAACTGTATTCAGTCGACTATGTTTCGGCAGCAGAAGGTGGTGACATCGGCTGGATGCCGCCAGGTGCGACGGTACAACAATACCAAACGATTACCGACACACTGGCGCCAGAAGAAATCAGTAAACCGTTTAAATCATCATTTGGGTGGCATATCGTCGAAGTCACCGGGCACCGCATGCTTGATGAAACAGTCGAAGTCAAACGCAATAAAATTCGTGAGCAGTTACTGCTACAAAAGCAAAGAGAAGTCTTTCAAATATGGCAACTGCGATTAAGAGACGAAGCCTATGTGATTATTTCTGGTGCTGATGATGAATCTGATGACGAATCAGGAAACTCTGATGGTTAGCTCAACATCGAGTCAAATAAAGCCTTGCATAGCGATCACCAGCGGCGAACCTGCGGGTATCGGCCCCGAAATAATCGCCCAGATCAAAACCCATAACTTTGATGCCAGACTGGTAATCATTGGCGATCAGACGTTGATAAAACAACGTGCCGAGCAGATAGGCTTTACCCAACAAACTATCGATTATAATTCCAGCCAAAGCAACACTGATGCGGACTTGCTAGAGATATTACACGTCCCTTTGGGAACGCCATGCAAAGCAGGCGAGCTAAATACACTCAATGCGAACTACGTACTCAAAACCCTCGAGCGAGCCTGCAAAGGATGCCTGTCAGGTGAATTTGACGCTATGGTCACAGCACCCGTACAAAAAGACATCATCAATCAAGCGGGTATTCCGTTTAGTGGACATACGGAATATCTTGCTAATATATGCGGCGTTAAGAAGCCCGTTATGATGCTCGCAACCGACAATTTAAGAGTCGCCTTAACTACCATCCACATGCCTTTGAGAGCAGTACCAGACACAATTACAGCTGCATTGATTATTGAAATCAGCGAAATTGTCGATCATGATCTGCGCACACGATTTGGTCTCGACAACCCTCATATTAAAATATGTGGGCTCAATCCCCATGCGGGTGAAAATGGTTATCTGGGTCATGAAGAGATTGAGTCGATTATTCCCGCCATTAAAACGCTGCAATCCAGAGGCATGAATGTCAGCGGGCCGTATCCAGCTGACACCGTATTCACACCAGCCGCTCTTGCCGACGCTGACGTGGTTCTAGCGATGTATCACGACCAAGGTTTACCCGTCTTAAAACACGCCGGGTTTCATAACGCAATTAACACGACGTTAGGCTTACCCATCATCCGCAGCTCTGTCGATCATGGCACGGCGCTAGATCTGGCGGGTAGCGACAAAGCGAACCCGAACAGCTTAATTGCTGCTATTAATTCGGCGCTATTTCAAATTAACTGCAGCAGATTAACCGCTATAAATTAACTTCAAAAAACTAACTGTGGCAAATCAACCGTAAGAATGACTAATAGAAATAAATATGCATCAAGCTCGTAAACGATTCGGTCAACACTTTTTGCACGATCAAAATATCATTGCCAGAATGGTAAGTGCTATTGCACCCGCTGAAAGTGACAAGTTATTAGAAATCGGGCCAGGCCAAGGCGCCCTGACTTTCCCCCTGCTGGCACAATGCAAGCAGTTAACAGCGGTTGAACTCGACCGTGATTTGATCCCTATCTTGCAACGCGGGGCTGCCAAATATGGTGTTCTCGATATCATCAATTGCGATATTTTAGAGTTTGATTTAAGTGCACTAGCAGGCACGGATGATCAGCAATATCGGATCGCAGGTAACCTGCCCTACAATATCTCGACACCGCTCATGTTTCACTTAATGGCGTCGATATCACATATTAGTGATATGCATTTCATGGTGCAAAAAGAGGTCGCACTGCGCATCGTCGCGAACGTCGGCGATAAAAACTATGGCCGACTCTCGATCATGATGCAGTACTACTGCCAATGCCAATATCTTTTCGAAGTGCCACCTCAGTCCTTCACGCCACCGCCAAAAGTTGATTCGGCTATTATTAGATTAATACCACATCCTCAACCAGTGATTGAGGTGAATGACTTTGAGCTGTTTTCATTAATAGTCAAAACTGCTTTTGGACAACGCCGCAAAACCATTTCTAATTCGCTCAAAAAAATGATCGAACCAAGCTGTTTCGAAGCCGCACAAATAGACCGAAGCCTGCGAGCTGAATGCTTAACCGGTGCAGATTTTGCTCGCCTAACCAATACCAAACTTAGCCAGGACTCAAATGAATAAACCTAAACTTTCGCTTATTTGGGCAATGGACCAAAACCGTCTCATTGGCAGTAATAACGCGCTTCCCTGGCACCTACCCGCTGACTTGGCTTTTTTCAAACGAACGACTATGGGCAAGCCCATCATCATGGGACGCAAGACATTTGATTCAATCGGCAGGCCATTGCCCGGTCGCCAAAATATCGTCATCACACGCGACAATACTTTTAGCGCCGAAGGATGTGATATTGCCAATAGTATCGAAGAAGCGATGTCACTGGTCTCTGAAGAAGCACAAGAGGCCATGCTCATTGGCGGTGCTAGCCTTTATTTACAAACGTTAGAACAAGCAGACGCCCTTTATTTAACCCAAATACACCACGCATTTTCAGGTGACACCTGGTTTCCAGAAATTGATATGACCCAATGGTCCGAAGCTTATCGAGAAGATTTTGGGGCCGATGAAAAAAATCCTCATCCCTACTCATTTGCGAAATATCTTCGGTGAATTTAAAGTTTACTGAGGTAAATCCACCTCGCTCAATAGAGGTTACGGGCATCAATAATGGTCAGTAAAATAAATAACAAGATCGAGCGTCTGAATAACAAAACTTACATTATTGGCAGAGAAGGTCAAATTCATATCGATGACCCAGCTGAAAGTAACTGCATGCTGAATTAAAAAGCATTAATAGCGAGATCTTTTTACAAGATTTAGGCTCAACTTAATGGCACTTTTCTTGTTAAAAAATCAGAGACTGGTGCCAATTCATGAAAGCGACGTAAAAAATCAGTTCGTGGTGTTTGGTAATAAGCAATATAGGCTATAGCTTTGCTTATTGCCGGTGCTCTTGCAGATTAATTACGAGTCGACCTAATACTCGAGCTCGACCCAACTAACGAAACGATTTAATTACCTATTCACCACTTATTTTCTCTGCCGGGCATGAATAAATTCTGCCGCAATAATTACTTGCTCCTTTGCCCGCGCAGTCATTTCCACCCTTTCACCTGCCGTTAGATAAAAGGCCATATCAATTTCATGGCAGAAATATCGCGAGGGTAACCGCGTCAACGCATAGCAGGCCACATCCAAAAAGAACTCTTCGTCACAGTCGTCATAGCGACCCAACAGCTCAGTTGAAATACAGTCGAAAACCAAATGTTCGTAAAAATTATATACGCTTGAATAATTCAATGCCCCCTCCATAACTTAGTAGGATTGGTATCGACCAACCTATGTTGATCTTTAGTTTTGATTGGCAATCAACGCCAGTCCACATTAAACATAATATTACACAGTGAGCTTTTGCTGCAAAAGCAGAAGTCCTTATTGAACTTAATATCAATAAATTGACTGCTATTTCCTGAATCGCATATTTATCAACAACATCATTGTGAACAACACCTTTTAAACAAAGAGCCATTAACCGCAATCAATACTATGCCAACGAGGCTCGACAGTGTCTATCTGCAACGCAGTCAAGCATCGCCCCCAAACACAACCGCTATCTATCGCAAAGTGCCGGCCATATTGACCGGTAGCCAAAGTCGCCCAATGTCCAAAAATCACTTTAACATTAGCGTCTAGCTGACTATTTAAGAGATACCAGGGCGTCAAATTGGAATCTTTGTTTTGCTCAGGCACGCCTTTAGCGTCGAAGTTGAGCTGATAATCAGGGGCTAAAAATCGCATTCGGGTAAACACATTGGTAATACAACGCAATCGGTCGAATCCAGTCAACTCATCTGACCAAAAGTCAGGCGAGTCGCCATACATTTTCTCGAAAAATAAGCGGCTCTCTTCACCCTGTAACACTTGCTCTAACTCAAGAGAGAGCGCGATGGCCTGCTCCAAGCTCCAGCTTGGGAGAACACCGGCATGCATCATGATTGCTTTGAGTGAATCATCAAAGTAAGCGAGCGGGCGAGCCTGCAACCAAACCATCAATTCGTCACAGTCTGGGCTAGTTAACACCTGCGACAAAGTATCACTCTTATTAAGGATTCGCTTACTGTGATAGAGCGCCAATAAATGCAGGTCGTGAT
>JBLILW010000032.1:0-16256 GCA_047638435.1 Urechidicola sp. | reverse complement strand
CAGGTGGGCATGCAACTACAGCGCTTTGTTTGAGCTGGTTGGGCCAAAATGACATTAAAAATCAATCCGTCATCGATTATGGATGTGGCTCTGGCATATTAGCCATTGCAGCCTACAAATTAGGCGCCTGTGAATTACATTCTGTCGATATCGATCCACAGGCACTCAACGCAAGCCGAGAAAATGCAAGGCGTAATGATATCGACCCTGCCTTACTGAATATCACTCTACCAGAAGATTTCATGTCAGAACCTGTCGACTTATTAATCGCCAATATTTTATCTGGCCCCCTGGTTGGGTTTGCACCCAAGTTCGCTGAGCTGGTTAAGCCAGGTGGTCAGATTTTATTGTCTGGAATTCTGGAAACCCAGGCTAATGATATTAAACAGGCTTATCTGCCCTATTTTGAGCTGGATCCGATCTGCGTAAAAGAGGACTGGATTCGAGTATCCGGCACCAGGAGGCCAAGCACAGGACAGAATGTTTAATAGCTCTCAGCTCGGTGACACTATGGAAACCAGCTGTAGTCAGTGCAACGCGCGTTACCGTATAACTGATGACCAACTTAAAATTGCCGTCGGCAAAGTCAGATGTGGTGAGTGCGGCGGGGTATTTAATGCACTCTCGTCTTTAAAAACCTATCCTGATAGTGACCAATCAGCAAACAGGCAGCAACCGTCAGTTTCGCCCGAGATAGCACACCCTCCTAATAGCAAACTTAGCCTGCACGAAGCAATGTATGGAGAAGATAGAGGATCTTTTACTCACTTTTATCCACTGCTATGGTTACTCGGAATTTTATTATTGCTGGTACTTGCCATTGCTCAGGCAATTTACTATCAACGTTACGAACTCATTAGTAACCCCCGCTACCAGCAGCAAATTTTGCAGCTGTGCGAACTCGCCCCTTGTGGCGATGAGCAATTTTCCAGTAGTCGTCAAATTAAGCTGCTTGAGCGTAATGTATTTACTCACCCTGTGAGGCCAAACGCACTCATGGTGACAGGCTCTTTTGTAAACGAGGCGCCATTCCCCCAAAAGCTGCCTAAACTGCTAGTCACGCTTTTTGACATCCAGGGTAATTTAATTGCCAACCGCCAGTTTGTGTCTGACGAATACCTTCAACCAGACAATGAGCCGACTGCGCTTCAAAGCAACAAACCCATTCAGTTTCGACTGGAGATCCTCGATCCAGGAACAATAGCGTTAACCTATGAATTTGAGTTCCTGTAACTGAGCTGAATACATTAACGATATAAGTCACATTAATGCCTGTATCGAAAATAAGTGTTACCTGAACGGCATAACAAACGGTATATTGCTCATTGTCCCGATCAGATAATTCATCTGACCCAAAAGCCTGTATTACTAGTTGACCAATTCAGCTTCAATAGGTGGCCAAAATGGATGGACACTATGCGCTCGACTACCAAGTTTAGAGCGGAATATTATATTGCTTGGTGATCATAAGGCATGAACTTCCAGAGACGCTTCTATCGTTTTTTCCCATTTCTTCGCTGGGGAAGAAACCTGACCCAAGACACCGTAAAGTCTGATCTGATCGCAGGTTTAACCGGTGCAGCAATTGTACTGCCCCAAGGAGTTGCTTTCGCTGCTATTGCCGGTATGCCGCCAGAATATGGCTTATACACCAGCATGATTCCAGCCATTATCGCGGCCCTTTTTGGTTCCTCCTGGCACCTGGTATCAGGCCCTACCACAGCGGCTTCGATAGTCATGTTTTCATCACTGAGTTTGATAGCAGCGCCGGGTAGCCAAGAATATATATCACTCGCTATTACTTTAGCCTTTATGGTGGGCATACTTCAGCTCGCCATGGGATTTATACGCCTGGGTGCGTTGGTAAACTTTATTTCACATTCAGTCATTGTCGGTTTCACAGCCGGTGCTGCCTGTTTAATAGCAGCCAAACAGGCGAAAACATTCCTTGGCATCGAAATCCCAGACACTGACCATTTTTACCAAACCGTCGTTTATCTCTGGGATAACTGGACATCCTTTCACCCACTGGTGATGCTGGTTGCCTTAACTACTTTGGTTGTCGGCATAGTTGCCCAAAAAATCAGCCCGAAATTTCCCGGTATGATTTTGGCGCTGCTAGTTGGCAGTATCACCGCGGTTATATTTAACGCTACTCTCGATACTGAAACCACCGGCATTCAAATGGTAGGGGCTTTACCTCAACAGTTACCGCCACTTTCCAGCCCTCAGTTTTCATTGGATGTATTGAGGGATCTTGCACCTCTGGCACTTGCTATGACATTGTTTGCGCTAACTGAAGCCGTCTCGATAGCTCGCTCTATATCAATTAAGTCAGGACAACCAATCGAAGGCAACCAAGAGTTTATCGGTCAAGGTCTATCCAATATATTTGGTAGTTTTTTCTCAGCCTATGTGGCTACAGGTTCATTTAATCGCAGTGGTGCCAACTACGATGCCGGGGCACGCACACCACTCGCCGCTGCTTCGGCCGGTGTCCTCCTGATCGGATTGGTACTTTTAGTCGCACCTCTCACCTCTTATTTGCCCATGGCTGCTGTTGCTGGATTATTGTTTCTCGTTGCCTGGCGTTTAATCAATTTTACCCAGATTAAAAAAATCCTACGTGCTGACAAAAATGAAGCACTCGTATTGTGTGTAACATTCTTTAGCACATTGTTTCTCAAGTTAGAGTTTGCAATTTTACTGGGTGTAATGCTTTCACTGATGTTTTTCTTACGTAAAACATCTAAGCCCAAACTAGAACCCAGAGCGCCAGACCCAAAAAACAGGAAGCGTAAATTTATGCCTGGCAGCAGTTTTCTAGAATGCCCTCAAATGAAAATACTACAACTGGATGATTCGCTTTATTTTGGATCAGTATCACATGTCGGCGAATTGTTACGGCGCTATCGCGAGCATTATCCAAACCAAAAGCATCTGTTTCTACTGACTCAAGGTGTTAATCAAATTGATGTCGCTGGGGCAGAATTACTCGTTAATGAAGCCCATGCTAGGAAAGCCATCGGTGGAGATATGTATATTTATCAACTAAAAGACAGCGCAATGAAGGTTCTTAACCGTGGTGGTTATATTGATGAACTCAATCCTGCGAATATTTTTGACTCCAAAGATGAAGCCATTTCCACTATTTTTTCACGACTAGACACAGATATTTGTGCTACCTGTGAAAATCGGATTTTTGTCGAATGTGGTTCCGCCACGCCAGAAAAGAGGCGAGCTAGCCAAGAAGGCACACCGCTGGAAGCAAATCTTCCCTAACTAGCTAGACATAAAGTGCGTCTTTAAAAATAGTGACTTATTCGTATTTTTTTAGGTTCGTGCACCAACTTTAGTGATCACGAGGCCACGGAGGCAATCTTAGAAAAATTCATTTTTAGAGATGCAAAAGACTCAAACCCTACCTTTTAAACATGGGTTAAGTCATAATTATTACTGCGCTGCTGGTTGAATTAACAATTGTTAGCTATAGTCCGCATCTTCAATAAAACCAGTCTTCCTCTCTATGTCTTTTAGTATTGGGCCCTATCAATTTGCCAATCAATTAGTGCTCGCGCCCATGGCTGGCGTGACTGACAGACCATTTCGACAGCTTTGTCGATCGCTGGGTGCTGGTATGACCGTATCTGAAATGATCACTAGTCGGCCCGATTTAAGGGATACCCGCAAAACACAGTTACGCATGGATCACGAGGGAGAACCGGGGCCGATTATCGTTCAAATTGCAGGTGGCATTCCTCAAATGATGGCCGATGCAGCTCAATACAACGTCGATCATGGCGCTCAAATTATCGATATCAATATGGGCTGCCCTGCAAAGAAAGTTTGCAAGGTCGATGCTGGGTCTGCACTGCTCAAAGACACAAAGTTGGTCAGCTCGATTCTTTCCGCAGTGGTTGAGTCGGTATCGATCCCAGTCACGTTAAAAATGCGAACCGGATGGTCACGCGAAAACAAAAACGCACTTGAAATAGCAAGAATTGCAGAAGACTGCGGCATTCAGGCACTGACAATACACGGGCGAACCAGGGAAGATAAATATTTAGGTCAAGCTGAATACGACACTATTCGCAAGGTAAAACAAAGCATCAGTATTCCGGTAATTGCTAATGGTGATATTGATAACGCACAAAAAGCTAAGATGGTCATGGACTTCACTGGAGCTGATGCTATTATGATCGGCCGTATTGCGCAGCAGCGGCCCTGGATTTTTGAGCATATCGAGCACTTTTTAGTGACTGGAATATTGCAGCCGGAGCCAGATGAGCAGCAAAAACAAAAGTGGCTAAGAAATCACTTGAATAATTTATATGCGTTTTACGGCGAATATCTTGGGGTTCAAATCGCGCGTAAGCACATTAATTGGCAACTGGGGAAAAATTGTCAATATAGTGAAAATGTAAGAGCTGCTTTAATGCAGACAACGACCGTAGAAGACCAACTGTCATTGATTGATGCATATTTTGAGCAATGGAACCTGCAAGAACATGCCAGAGTATCTTAATTAAAACTATGTATGATTTAGGGTAAGTCGTTAAATTTGTGAAAATTAAAAGTCAAACAAGCGCGCTACAACAGTCAGTTGAAAAGGCAATACGACAGTATTTAGTCGACCTCGATGGAGAAATCCCCTGTAGCTTATTCGACACGGTTATCGCAGAGATCGAATATCCTCTGATACAAACCGTACTCAATCACTGCAACAATAACCAATCGAAAACAGCGGCCTACCTCGGCATTAATCGAGGTACATTACGCAAAAAATTAAAACAATATCAGATCGAACATTAATTCCACTTACGAACAGCGATATTTTTACATAAACAAATTAATCATTAACAACCAGAACATGAACAAATAGATTGGCACCTCGATAAAACAGACAAGGACAATATCTCTCACATAATCATTCAGCTATAATGCCGTTTTTTGACTCAGGCTCAGCAAAATTATGTCGTCATCCGCACAGCCCGTACGCCGCGCATTAATCAGTGTCTCAGATAAATCAGGTATCGTTGAACTAGCCAGCCGTTTGCACGCTAAAGGCGTTGACTTACTGTCGACCGGCGGCACCGCAAAGTTAATTGCTGAGAACAACATCCCCGTCACTGAAATAGGTGACTATACCGGCTTCCCAGAGATGATGGCCGGGCGCGTTAAAACACTGCATCCTAAGGTTCATGGCGGCATTCTAGCTCGACGTGGCATCGACGAAGACGTGATGAAAGCCAATCAAATCCCTCCTATCGATCTGGTGATCGTTAACCTTTACCCTTTTCAGGCCACAGTGGCGAACCCAGATTGCACGCTTGAAGACGCCATTGAAAATATTGATATTGGTGGCCCGACTATGGTTAGGGCAGCAGCGAAGAATCACGCCAGTGTTTGCATTGTTGTTGACCCTAATGACTACTCAACCATTCTGTCAGAAATGGATGCGGATGACGGCAAGATCAGCGATGCGAGCCGGTTTTCACTCGCCATCAAGGCATTTGAGCATACTGCCAGTTACGATGGCGCTATTTCTAATTACTTTGGTCGTATGGTACAAAAAACGGAGGACAATCAGTTCCCACGAACAATTAACTTTCAGTTCAAACATGCTCAAGGGATGCGTTATGGCGAAAACCCACATCAAAATGCTGCATTTTATGTTGAGGCTGGCGTAACGGAAGCAAGCGTATCCACCGCTTTGCAATTGCAGGGAAAGGCACTTTCCTTTAATAACATTGGTGATACAGATGCAGCGCTCGAATGCGTAAAACAATTTGAACAACCCGCCTGCGTTATCGTTAAACACGCCAATCCCTGTGGTGTTGCCATCGATAGTAATATTCATGATGCGTATCAACGCGCTTATCAAACCGACCCTGAATCAGCCTTTGGTGGCATTGTTGCTTTTAATCGGACGCTTGACGCAAAAACTGCCAAAGCAATTATTAACCAACAATTTGTCGAAGTAATTATTGCTCCCGACGTTGACGCCGATGCCAACGCAATCATAGCCACCAAACAAAACGTGCGCCTACTTCAATGTGGCCAGTGGCAAACGGCTAACTATCGACTCGATTACAAACGTGTGAACGGTGGGTTGCTGGTTCAGGACGCAGACTTACAACTCTATGACATGCTTGATGTTGTGACTGAAATAAAACCAGACCAACAACAAATGGACGATATGATATTTGCATTGCAAGTGGCTAAATTTGTGAAATCAAATGCCATCGTCTATGCCCGAGAGCATATGACTATTGGGGTAGGCGCAGGACAAATGTCACGTATCAATAGCGCTCGTATCGCAGGTATCAAAGCGGAGCATGCCAATCTTCAGGTGACTGGTTCAGTAATGGCATCAGATGCCTTCTTCCCATTTCGAGATGGAATCGACGCTGCGCATGACGCAGGGATTCGAGCCATCATTCAACCTGGTGGCTCGATGCGGGATGATGACGTCATTGCTGCGGCCAATGAGCATGGCATTGCGATGGTATTCATCGGCATGCGCCATTTTCGGCATTGATGCTAGAGGCGATTTAGATGAAAGTTTTAGTTATTGGCGGCGGCGGGCGTGAACATGCCCTTGCCTGGAAAGCAGCCCAATCACCACTAGTGAGCCAGGTTTTTGTCGCTCCAGGTAATGCGGGCACTTATCAAGAGCCTGGCATCAGCAATGTCGCCATTGATGCTGAAAACACAGCAGCATTGCTCGAATTTGCACAAAGTGAATCTATTGAACTCACGATCGTTGGCCCAGAAGCACCACTCGTGAATGGTATTGTCGATCAATTCCAAACTTCAGGACTGCGCATCTTCGGCCCCAGTTCTGCAGCGGCACAACTGGAAGGATCAAAAACATTCACCAAAGACTTTTTGCAACGACACAACATACCAACGGCGGAATATCAGAGCTTTACCGAAATCCAGCCTGCAATCGAATATGTGAAAAACAAAGGTGTGCCCATTGTCATTAAAGCCGACGGCCTGGCCGCTGGTAAAGGCGTCATCCTAGCGCACACTGAACATGAAGCGATTGAATCAATCAAAGATATGCTCTCTGGCAATTCATTCGGCGATGCTGGACACCGTGTTGTCATAGAGGAGTTTCTGTATGGAGAAGAAGCGAGCTTTATTTGTATGGTAGACGGCGAGCATGCTTTACCACTAGCAACGTCACAAGATCATAAAGCACGAGACAATGGCGACCAGGGTCCTAATACAGGTGGCATGGGTGCTTATTCCCCTGCTCCGATTGTGACGGCTGAAGTTGAAGATAAAATCATGCAGCAAGTGATTTGGCCTACGGTTCGGGGCATGGCCAATGAGGGCGCAAAATATACTGGATTTTTATATGCGGGCCTGATGGTGAGCAACACAGGTGACATCAAGGTAATCGAATACAACTGCCGCTTTGGTGACCCAGAAGCGCAACCAATCATGATGCGACTCCAGTCAGATTTGGTAGAGCTGTGCATCGCTAGTTGTGATGGTAATCTGGTTGAGAAAAAAATACAGTGGGATTCACGCTCATGCCTTGGTGTTGTATTAGCAGCCAACGGTTATCCAGATAGCTACGTCAAAGGGGACATTATCAAGGGTATACCGCTTGCCGACTCAGCGTCAAAGGTGTTTCATGCAGGCACCAAAAATGATGATATGGGCAACATTCTAAGTAGTGGAGGCCGAGTTTTATGTGTTGCGGCATTAGGCGACACACTAGAGCAAGCGCAGAAAAAAACCTATCAGATAGTCAACCAAATTGACTGGGATGGTTCCTATTTCAGGACTGATATCGGTTTTAAAGCCCTAAAGAATTGATTTTTTACGTCCTCAAAAAAATATTCTTGCCACCACTTATGAACTACGTTTCAAGTAAAGCATCAACTTTACTTTTTAAGCATTTGAACTTACAACAACTATTTTATTCATAGATAAATTACCCCACTACTATATATAGTGCTGGGGTCCGAACGTATCCACAATATATTGTGATTCTCTCAATTAAAGTTATACTGTCCCCATCCAGCCCACAGCATCGACGAGAGTCACAATATGAAATGTCCCAACTGCAGTTCATCCATGTTTGTAGCTAATAAAACAGCCGAAGGAAGAAGCATGGTCACTTTTTTTCGGTGTACGACCTGTATTGGTGAGCATGTTTCGTCGGAACTCACCAATGATGACCTTCATTACCCTTCTAGTCGGTTAGAATTTTTCGAATCGGATATTTCACAAACACACAAACATAGTCAGATCCTTTAATTCATAGGTTTGTCACATCGATTTTGTGCAATGCAGAACATGTGTCACAGATGGCAGATAATAGTATCATTAAACTTAAATCAACATAATTGATCAGGTAGTTACACCATCAAATTTCAATAGGGAAGTTGATATGTTTCACTTAGATGTTCAGGATCAGCAAAAACCTTCATCTGGTTGGTCACATTTGATTAACCGGCTTATTTACCTTCCAGGTGTGGTCATTATTTTTTACGGGCTCTGGTTATCGGTAACTGTTTAATGCAGGGCATTCCTTAGGGCGTTTCTAAAAATAGTGATTTTTTTGTGACTGTTTTTTTCTCCTGCACCAAAAGTAGGTGCCACGAAGCAAAACAGCATACATGCCGTCGCGCGGAGAACCAGAGTGTAAGATAGTACATGAGGATCCACCGTAATGGAGCACCAGCACGGAGCTGCCAAAAGTAGGGACCACGAGGCCACGCAGTAATCGCGGAAAAGTGCATTTTCAGATGTCCCTATGATAAGGACGCAACCTGCAGTGCTAACACAACCTTCAACCCAGCCAAGGTCGAAGGCTCAAATTTCAAATTGATATTATAAGATTTAACCAGTTCAGCGACAACTGCTAGGCCAATACCCTGCCCTTCATTGGCTTCATCCAGCCGAGTGCCGCGATTTAATATTTGATCTATCTCTGACGAATTTAAGCCACACCCGTTATCTTCGATATTTAATTCAATTTCAACACCCTCAGTTTCAAAACAATTGACACGCACTTTATTCTGACAATATTTAAATGCATTATCGAGTAGATTACCCATGACTTCATAGCAATCACTTTCATCCATTCTGATCAGTATTGAACTGGGCAAAGTTGTTTCAAATTGCACACCCTTCTCTTGATAAACCTTTTCAAGTGCCGCACTTATTTTGTCGATGATGACGATTAGGTCAATGGGTTTATTTATTTTTACACCGACGACATTAGTCACTCGTTGTAATTGATAGGACACGATTTGATTCATGCGTGCGGTTTGCTCTCGCATCGTCGTTAATTCGGCTTTCCCTAACGAGTCACTATCTGTCAGGCCATTTAATACAGCCAGTGGCGTCTTCAAACTATGCGCCAAATCATCCATCGCATGACGATAACGCTGGTGTTGATACTGCTCTCGACTCAGCAGAATATTCAGATTGTCCGTTAAAGGTATTATTTCTGTTGGATAACTTTGTTCGAAGCCAGTTTGCTTTCGATCTTCGATTGCTTTGATCTCAAGTCCAACTTTTTTAAGTGGGCGTAAACTCCACATCATCACCAGATACATTACGATCAGTAGCAGGACAATGGTTATACCAAGCCAAGCCCAAAGCGTTTGCCGGAAGCGATCGAGTTGCCTGAAATAATCATGAGCATCCTGCCAAATCACTACGTTGTAACGCTTGAGCTGGTCATTGGTATCAGGCCAAAGGATGGCGAATGCCAGCCTGAAGTGTTTTTTGTTATTAAATGCCTGGTTACTAAATTGCCAATCACCGGCGTTTATATTTTTAACCCCAGAGAACTCTTTCCAAGCAACACTTTCACTGCTAGAACGAGAACCCCATATTTGCTGGTGATACTCGTCATATATAAGCGCGAAAAGGCCAGAGTCTCTGGTCATTAAACGTGATTCGAATAAACGCTCGTTGGCGACCGTAACACTCAAGCCATCAGGACTTTTATCAACTGCAGCTAACAGGCTATATATCATTACTTGCAGTTTATCTTCCTCTGCTTGTAAAGCCCGCTTGACAACCGCTTTTTCGAGCGCAATCGCAGTCAAGATCATAAAAATGACTAGAACAATCATCGACCCAAAAGTAAGTCTCGATTTAATCGATTTCATTAATCGACCTCATTGAATTACTTTACTTAGCACTATTTTGGTCTACTCGAGCGAGAGTCAATCGATACCCTCTTCCACGCAGTGTTTCAATTGGTTTTAAGTCTTCATTTGGGTCTAGCTTCTGGCGCAGCCTTCGTATAAATACTTCGATGACGTTACTATCATTGTCGGCCTCATCGTCATACAGATGCTCAGTCAGCACCGTTTTTGAAATAACTTCTCCTGCGTGCAACATCAGATATTCCAGCACTTTATATTCGAAGGCGGTCAAATCAATTTCTCGATCGCCAACATAGGTTCGCTGGGTGGTTGTGTCGAGACTCAAGGGTGAACAGACAATACGTGAGTCAGACCAACCGGATGCTCTGCGGATCAAGACGCGGATACGTGCCATCATTTCTTCCTGATGAAATGGTTTAACCAAATAGTCATCCGCACCAGCGTCCAGGCCTTCAACCTTATCCTGCCAGCGACCCCGCGCCGTTAGAATTAAGATAGGCGTGTTCTTGCCTTCTTTACGAATGGAGTTGATGACTTCCAATCCTGACATTTCGGGCAAACCAAGATCGATAATGGCAACGTCGCAGGGATACTCCTGAAGTAGGTACAAACCTTCTCTACCATTGTCAGCACAGTCGACAGCAAAACCCTCTTTTTTAAGACGTTTAACAATTTGCTGCTGAATGTCTTGATCATCCTCAATCACTATTGCTCGCATTGAAATATTTGCCTCTCTTTAACTGTCTGCCAATTGTCCACGTGATCAAATTCCTGATGCCTTACTAATGTCATATCACTTTTCACCGCTGTCCAGTTGACGGGAACCGTCATACCGAGCTTGACCCGTTATCCAGCGGTTCGTTGAGACTGCTGTATTCCTGATCATAAAAATCGCTGCCCGGAATGACGTATCTTATTTTTGCTTTCATGTCGTCTCAGCATCAAAGCATCCCGCTGCTTTTAACGACAAACATTTGAATTAATTGTGCACAAACTTAACGGAACAGCTGTGATCACTGTTACTTATAATTAATGCATAACACTAATAGATGACGTTAATTCCTAATTTAATTCGCTTACCAGGATGGTATGGCATTTCGACATTGTAGCGTTCACCCTGATATCGGTAGGTGACATCATAGCGGTCTACAACTTCATCATAACTAACTTGATGCTGCACTTCACATTGCTCTTCATATTCAGTATAGCGACTGGTGTAGCGGTGCCTTTGGCTTGACTGCACATGATCATTCACCCTGTCATGCCCTATGCCAGCACCAATAATCACGCCTAGTGCTGTTGCCAGTTTTCTACCACTTCCGTTACCAACCTGATGCCCAATAACACCGCCTAGTATACCGCCAACCGCCATACCGCTAGCCGACTTTGGGTGAGAATATCGACCTGTCGAGTGTATCACCGGTTCGTCCCAGCATTCTCTAATGGGTGTCGAAACTCGAACTTCGCGGTAAATCGGTCTCACGTTGATTACCTTGGCGTAATCATAATGCTGACCTATTCTATTGTTTGTATTGTTCTTGTTTTTATTGCCGGCAAAAGAAGCCGAGGAAGCAGTGAATAAAGATATGGCTAGTGTGACTGCTATGATAGTTTTCAAATTTTTCATGCCAATTTCCTGTCGTTAGACCTGAAAGATTAGTCGTTGTTAACTAAGTAATGGCGTGAATATAGACTCAGATTGCTGAATCAAAGCTTAACGCATCCTGCTCTCGCTCCTTACCTACATCCATGTAGGCAAAGCTTAACGCATCCTGCTCTCGCTCCTTATCGGAACGCCGCATCGCTACATCCATGTAGGCAAAGCTTAACCTAGTTGAGGAACAAATAAAAAAGGAAGACTATAATTTTGCGTTAGCACCTTCTTTTGTCATGAGTTTAAAATACTAATCTCGTCTCAACTTGTCATTCAGGGCAATTGGGGTTGGATATTTTGCGACAATATAATAGGAGGAAAACACAAAGCTGACCAATGTTGCGATTTGAATCAGGTAGGACACCTCGGCGCGAATAACGGATAACTCTGTCGCCATCACAGCCAGTAGCAGGGAAAACTCACTCATTTGTCCAAGTCGCATGGCGATTTCGGTAGAGCGACCTGAGGTTTCATCTGAAAAACGGAGCAGAAATCGGAACAAAATGGGCTTAATGACGATTGCAATCAAACTCAGTCCGACCGCCACTAACCAGATATCACCCAGAATACCCAAATTGAAATTAGCACCCAACGCAACAAAGAAAATGATCAAGAAAAAATCACGTAACGGCTTCAGGTTTTCGGCTATAAACAGCGCGATTGGATTTCGCGCAATCGTAACACCAGCTATAAACGCACCGATTTCGTAGGATAAACCCAGCTGCTCAGCCAGTTCGGCAAGCCCTAAACACCAGCCAACTGCCACCAGAAAAATATATTCCTGAATACGGTCAAACTTCATGATTAAGCGTGTCAGTACATGTTTTTCCAACAAATAGGCCATACCAACCATCACTGGAAATGCGAGCGCTGGTTTACTCATAGCTAGCCAACCAAAATCAGCGTTCGAGCTGCCTTCGAGCACTAACATCAGAAAAATAGCGATGATATCTTGTAGCAATAAAACACTGATAATCACCTCACCAGTACGCTGGTGGTGCAATACGGTAGTCGGTATTAACTTCAGCCCGACGATGGTGCTAGAAAACATGAGCGCCGCACCAATGATGAGTGACTCGGTAACGCTATAGCCAAACAGCTGACTATAGCCAAACCCAAGCGCACACAATACGACCGAACTAATACCCGTCACGACTGTGGTTTCACCCACCATCCGAAACAGATCCTTCGGGTCTAAATTGAGGCCTAATAAAAACAACAGGAAAATAATGCCGACATTCGCAATATCTTGAATTAAGCTGGCATCTGCGATCAGATTCATGCCCCAGGGGCCGATTAAAAGCCCAAGGCTGATGTAAGCAATAATCAATGATTGACGCACGTATAACGCCACCGTTGCCAATACTGCGGCACCAGTAAATATTAGAAAAAGGATATAAACAATCGAGGTTTCTTCCATGTCAGGAATTGCACTTCATATCAGTCCAGAATAAATCGATTCTAACACGCCGAAGAAAATCTGGCCTTACTGCTCTGTCATTACTTATGGCATTCACCTATCTTGGCATTTACCTATGTCTTGGACAGCTGATGGAAATTGAACGAGCCATAACTTGTTAGGCCGATAGACAAGCCTCAATTAACTGCTTCACCTCGGAGGGTTCAAACGGCTTATCCATAATAGCCGATACACCGTCTTGCTGAATGGCTGCGAGCTTCCCAGCATCGCCCTCGGTGGTCACCATGAGTACAGGGACAGAGTTTTGATTGCTTTCCGTTCGAATAAAACGTAACAGCTCATGTCCATCCACTTCCGGCATATTAAAATCGGTGAGAATCAAATCATAGCGATTAGTCTGAATCAGCGGTATTGCTTCACTACCATCACCGGCTTCAGTGATCTTCTCGATTCCCATTTTGTTTAAGGTTCTACAAATCATTTTTCGAGCCAATGCACTATCATCAACCACCAGAACGTCAAGGGTTCCGATGTCTAGCTTTCCAAGGGTAATTTTTTCTGGATTTTCCCAATCCATCGTACTAGTCACCGCGCGTTTTAAGTCACTTGCCACAAACGGCTTATTCAGCACTGCCGACGCACCTGCCTGTTTGATGGGGTCTAGCTCCTTAAATGACGTTGCTGTTGAAATTAAAATAAAAGGGGTGTTTTGGGTTGCCTCAAATTCACGCAGCTCTAACACCAAATCTCGGCCAGTCATATCTTCAAGGTGCAGAGAACTAATGACTAAATCGGGAATATCATCAAATATAGAATCAAGGGCTTCCGCCCCCGTAAGAAAATGGCGAAACTGACTTATACCCAAGTCTTCAAACTGTTGCAAAACGATCTTGCTTTGTGCCGTTGATGGTTCCACTAAAACCACATAGATTGAGGCCATTTGGTGTTCCATTTTTTCTCCGATTAATCTCTCGAAAATTACTATCGTTATATATAGCACAACTCATTAAAAAATTATTCTAATCAATTTAGCATTGCTTGATGCATCGCTTGATTTTTGGACTCGAACGCCTAAGCTAACTGACTGTCTTTTGATTGGTCAGTTTAATGCACGCGCTTGAAATACACGATCTACATAAAACCTACGGAAACGGCTTCGAGGCACTGAAAGGCATTGACCTTGTTGTTGAAGAAGGTGATTTTTTTGCGCTGCTAGGGCCCAATGGTGCGGGAAAGTCGACCTGTATTGGTGTTGTATCATCCCTGGTTAACAAAACTAGTGGCCGTGTAAAAGTATTCGGTCAATGTATCGATCATGATTTAATTGGTGCAAAGTCATCACTTGGTTCTGTGCCACAGGAGTTTAACTTCAATACTTTTGAACCTGTCCACGAAATCGTCGTTAACCAAGGTGGCTTCTATGGTGTTCCGCGAAAAGAAGCGACCAAATTAGCCGACTACTATCTCAAAGAATTAGGCTTATGGCCACACCGCCAAGTCGAATCAAGCAAGCTGTCGGGTGGTATGAAACGACGACTAATGATTGCAAGAGCGCTTATTCATCGACCAAGGCTATTGATCCTCGATGAGCCTACAGCAGGCGTGGATATCGAACTACGTCGTTCCATGTGGAAATTTATGGAAGAAATAAATCAACAGGGAACCACCATTATTTTAACCACACATTATCTCGAAGAAGCAGAATCTATGTGCCGGAATATCGCCATTATCGACGAAGGTTCAATAATCGAAAACACCAGCATGAAGACGTTACTTAAAAGCCTTAATAGCGAGACTTTTGTACTTTATCTGGCGGATGAGATTCTACAGGCTCCCTCCCTTCAAGGCTTTGGTCGAGTGGCTTTAATCGACAGTCATACACTTGAAGTAGAAGTACCCAAGCAACAATCTCTGAACGAGCTCATTCATCAACTCGACTCACTTAAAATCACCGTTAACCGTATGCGTAATAAAGTAAACCGGTTAGAAGAGCTTTTCATTAATATCACATCAAAGAAGATTAAAGCTGCATGAGCCAGAATATAAACCAAAATATAGGCCATGGCGCAGGAAAGACCAGCATTTCGCAATGGAAAAGAAACTGGGTTGCCTACGTCACGATCACTCGACGGGAAATTCTTCGGTTTAGTCGAATTTGGATACAAACACTGGTGCCACCAGTAGTGATGACAGGGCTATATTTCGTCATATTTGGCAATTTAATTGGTCAGAAAATTGGTGTAATGGATGGTATATCCTATATCGATTTTATAATGCCGGGGCTGGTGATGATGTCGATTATTACCAACTCATATGCCAATGTCGTCTCGTCTTTTTATGGTGCAAAATATTCTCATCACATTGAAGAGATGCAAATATCTCCCATACCAAATATTATTATTATGCTTGGATTTATAACTGGCGGCGTGGTGCGAGGTTTGTGTGTCGGTGTAACCGTTGCTTTGGTCTCACAAATTTTCACCGACTTTTCAATGCATAATCCACTTGTCATTATTGTTGTTGCAATCCTAACTGCCTTTCTTTTCTCAATAGCTGGCCTCATTAATGCCGTATTCGCTAAAAGTTTCGATGATGTCAGCATCGTGCCAACCTTTGTTTTAACGCCACTGACTTACCTAGGTGGGATTTTCTATTCGATCAAGATGCTCCCTGAATTCTGGCAACAGGTATCTCTAGCAAACCCAATATTGTATATGGTCAACAGTTTTCGGTACGGCTTTCGTGGCACTAGTGATATTGATTTGACCACAGCCATTAGCGTTATCGTCTTATTTATAGTGATTCTATTTAGTATCTGCCTTGCATTACTAGAGCGAGGCACAGGCATTCGGCAATGAGCAATGCCTACCCAATTATTGATATCGGAGCCAATCTGACCAACAAAGGTTTAATGCAGAACCTGGAACAGATTTTGCTGCGTGCCACCGATGCAGGAATTAATAAAATAGTAGTAACCGGTACTGATTTAAACGAAAGCGAAAAAGCAGTTCAACTCTGCAACCAACACCCGCAG
>JBLILW010000031.1:0-16576 GCA_047638435.1 Urechidicola sp. | reverse complement strand
TATCTTTCACGCCTGCTTCGCGCTTTAGAATACTTTCATACAAGTCACCAACAACGGAAATGGCCGAAGCAAATAGTCCGATACAGATAAACTGCCAGAAAACTATGCCCCAACCACCACTTAGCCAAAATACAATAGACATCCAAACTAGGTTGCAAACAATGCCACCAATAACGCCTTCGCGTGTTTTACCCGGGCTGATACCGGGTGCGAGTTTGTTTCGACCAAAGCGCTTGCCCGCAAAATAAGCGCCAATATCTGCAATCCATATGAGTGTCAGGGTGTAAAGTAATATCCATCCGCCTGAATCGAAGTGGCGGTGTAGAAATAATAGGCCAGTTCCACAAATCCATAATAAAGCTAACCCCATAAGGAGATGCAACCATTTTATCTGAGTCGCCCATTGGCCACTAAATTTATAGCGAACCATAAAACACAAAATACCAACCCAGAGCAATGAACCGACAAAAGAAAAATAAAAGTTAACGCGGATGCCAGACTTCAAATTAAATAGCCAGAATAGAGAGGCAAATAGAATCGCGATGATTGTGCCAAGCGTCTTCTCAGGCTTTATAGTGAGTGCAAATAATTCACGTACAGCGACAAATAATGCGAGCGAAAACAAAAAGCTAGCGCCAACGTTACCCGCAAACAAAATGGTGCCTGCAAACACTAGCGCCAAAACAATAGCAGTTAATATACGTTGTTTGAGCATTATTTAGCGTCCACTATCTGATCACCTGTTTTGCCATAACGTCGTTGTCGCTTTGCATAATCATCCAGTGACTTTTGCATTTCTTGTTTGGAAAAGTCTGGCCATAAAACATCGGTAAAATAAAATTCGGTATAGGCCAATTGCCAGAGTAAAAAATTACTCATTCGATGCTCTCCACCGGTTCGAATAAAAAGATCAGGATCAGGCGTATCGGCTAAGGACAGTTCACTTTCGAGCATAGTTTGATCAATAAGGTCTGCCGATATTTCGCGTCGTTCAACCCTTGCGGCCACTTTCTTTACCGCATTCAATACATCCCATTGTCCGCCATAATTAGCGGCAATATTCAGTGTCATAGCCTTATTGCCTAGTGTTAGCTCTTCTGTTTCGGCAATTAGATTCTGTAAGGTTTGAGAGAAAGCCTCGCGTTCACCAATAAAGCGAATTCGAATATTATTAGAATTCAATTCAGCACTATGGTCTTTTAATGATCGAAAAAACAATTCCATCAGCGTGCTAACTTCCTCTTCAGGACGATTCCAGTTCTCGCTGCTAAACGCAAAAAGGGTTAAATGACGTACCCCTGCTCGAGCAAAAAACTCAATCGAATTTCGAGTAATCATAACCCCTTTACGATGCCCAAACGTTCTCGGCATGAGACGCTTTTTGGCCCAGCGACCATTGCCATCCATGATGATACAAACATGCTCTGGAATCGATTGATCTTCTGTTACAAATGAACCCATAAGAATCGACAGAACCTAAATTTCCATCAGTTCTTTTTCTTTAATTTGTAATAGCGATTCGATTTCATCGGTAGATTGCTTAGTGGCTTGTTGGACTAATTCCTGCCCCTTACGCTCATCATCTTCAGAAATGTCTTTATCTTTTTCAAGTGACTTAAGGTCACTATTCGCATCACGTCGAATATTGCGGATTGCAACTCGAGCATTCTCAGCCAGCTCTTTAACAACTTTGACAAGCTCTTTACGCCGCTCTTCGGTCAATGGAGGCATTGGTACACGAATAACTGCACCTGAGGTCGATGGGTTTAAGCCCAGGTCTGACTTCATAATCGCTTTTTCGATCACCGCCACCATGCTTTTATCCCAGGGCGTTACTGCTAGAGTTCGCGCATCTTCAACGGTCAGATTCGCGGCTTGACCAATGGGCACTTCACTGCCATAGAAATCAACCGAAATATGGTTTAACAAGCTGACATGCGCGCGGCCCGTTCGAATTTTTAACAATTCGACCTTGAATGCTTCGATGCTTTTGTTCATTCGGCTCAACGCATCTTTTTGTACATCATAAATCATTTTTATGCCTCTTTTCGGGTCACTAACGTGCCAATAGATTTACCTTTTGCCAATTCGAGTAAAACACCCGACTGGCTCATATCACAAACCACCATATCGAGCGCATTATCGTTGCATAAAATCATTGCTGCAACATCCATAACGGCCAAACGTTGATCAATTGCCTGATCGTAGTCGAGATGATCATATTTTACTGCATCTTCAAATTTGACAGGGTCTTTATTATAAATCCCATCGACTTTGGTCGCCTTAACCATAAGGTCGGCCTGAATCTCGACTGCTCTTAGGCTCGCACCCGTATCAGTCGTGAAATAAGGGCAACCGGTGCCCGCCGCAAAAATAACAATGCCACCGTCGGCTATCCTTTGTCGAGCTTCGCGTTGGGTATACCGATCACAAACCTGAGGCATATCGAGCCCCGACATAACGGTTGTCTGCAGTCCGCGTTGCTGCAAACTATCTCTCAACGCAAGCGCATTCATCACAGTCGCGAGCATACCCATGTGATCGCCAGTGACTCGATCGACACCGGCCTTAGCCAGTTGGGCGCCTCTGAACAAGTTACCACCACCAACGACAACACCCAATTCGACACCCGCTTGCTGTAAGCAATCTAGTTCGCCAGATAACTGCGCTATAACAACCGGATCTATACCAAAATCGTATTCACCCATTAAGGCTTCACCACTGAGCTTAACCAATAAGCGTTTGTATTTAAGGTCGGTCATTTTTCACTCGTATGTTTAAAGATTGCCTCGAAGCTTAACGCACTCTTTAGGGTCACTTTTATGCAGTGCGTTATCTATAAATCTATCGAAGTCACCCCGACTAATCGCAGTGTACATTAACTACCTGTAGATTAGAGTACAGGACTTAAAAAACTAGCTTTCGCAGAAAACACGATTTTATGACGTTCATAAAATAAAGGCCGCGAGAGCGGCCTTTAAGTTAGCTGGTAAGCTTTTAGCTTTTAAGCTGAGAAGCCACTTCGGCCGCAAAGTCTTCGACTTTCTTTTCGATACCTTCGCCCACTTCGTATCGAACAAAGCGAGTAATTGAACTTCCAGTTTTTGACAATAGTTTGCCGACTGTCTGGTCTTGATCCTTAACGAAAGGCTGTCCTAGTAAGGTAACTTCTGCCAGAAACTTATTCAAACGTCCCTGAATCATCTTTTCGATGATTTCAGCAGGCTTACCACTATCTTGAGCTTGAGCAATTAAAATACCTTTTTCTTTTTCGACGAATTCGGAAGGTACAGCAGATTCATCAACGTACTGAGGATTAACCGCAGCAACATGCATTGCAATATCACGTGCCATTTCAGCTTCGGCATCCGATTCAACCAATACACCAATGCGTGAACCATGAGAGTATGACGCAACACCCTGTGCAGACTCGATGATTTCGAAACGACGGATTTGAATATTCTCGCCTACTTTCGATATCAATACCTGACGTGCTTCTTCAACTGTTTGAGAATCACTAATGGCTAGTCCAGCAATGCCTTCAACTGACTCTGGCTTATTGCTCAAAATCACTTTTACTACGCCGTCAGCGAATGCCTGAAAATTACTGTCTTTCGCGACAAAGTCGGTTTCAGAGTTAATTTCAAGAATAACGGCTGTGTTACCTTCGACGCAGACCATGATCGCTCCATCAGCAGCAACTCGGCCTGCTTTTTTATCTGCCTTAGCCGCACCCGACTTACGCATCAGCTCAACTGCCGCTTCGATATTACCGTCGCACTCAACCAGTGCTCTTTTACATTCCATCATTCCCGAGCCAGTACGCTCACGGAGTTCTTTTACTAAAGATGCTGTTACAGCCACTTCAATGCCTCACTTTATTTAACTGACTAACCTTAACTTGACTTTCTTAAACATGAAAACATTAAGAATAAGGCAAGTAATCAATTCGTATTTAATAAGCCTCTTAAACATTCAAACTAAATTTTGGCACAAATGTCAAGAGGGTAATTCCTCGAGACCAGCCAATCTTAGTCAAAATGACTTTGATCAGTAAATCTGGTTTCGAGGTTGTTATTACTCTTCGCCTTCAGCTTTCTCTGCTGCTGGTACTACTGCCTTTTTAGTCGCAGCCTTTTTAGTCGCAGCCTTTTTCACAGCCGCTTTCTTTGGTGCTGCCTCAGCTACTACTGCCTCAGCTACTACTGCTTCTGTGACTACTTCTGATGCAGCTACTACAACTTTTTCAGCTGGCGCTGCTTCTGCTTCGACGGGCTCAGCGGCTTCGTCTTCAACAGGCATTTTAGCGACTTCTCTCGCTTTAATTTCACCAGCAATACTCTCTTTACCAACCAGAATCGCATCAGCTGCCATTTTGGTATAAAGCTTGATAGCGCGCATCGAGTCATCGTTACCTGGAACGATATAATCAATACCATCAGGAGAGTTGTTTGTATCAACGATACCAACGACAGGAATACCGAGTTTAGTCGCCTCCTGAATTGCAATGTTTTCGTAACCGACGTCGATGACATAAAGTACATCTGGTAAGCCGTTCATGTCCTTGATGCCGCCCAGTGTCTTTTCTAGCTTTTCTTGCTCGCGAGATAATTGCAGGATTTCTTTCTTGCCAATTTTCTCGTAGTTGTCGTTCTTTGCCATGTCTTCTAGTTCTTTTAAACGCTTGATAGAAGCTCGAACCGTACGGAAGTTAGTCAACATTCCACCTAACCAGCGGTGATTGACGAAAGGCATACCACAACGCTCAGCTTCGACCTTAACCGATTCACTTGCTGCACGCTTGGTTCCAACGAACATGACTTTGCCTTTGTTAGATGCAACTTTCCCTAGGAAGTTAAGCGCATCTTTGGCCATAGGCATAGTTTGCTCGAGGTTGATAATATGGATCTTGTTACGCTCGCCAAAAATAAAGGGAGCCATTTTCGGGTTCCAGAAACGAGTTTGGTGACCGAAGTGCACACCCGCTTCCAACATTTCACGCATAGTTACGTTTGACATAGTTATCTCCAGATAGCTGTCTTGAGTAGTCGGCTATTCACAATGACCACTCGGGGTTAAGCCTCCACGCATCCAGCGATTACGACCTGTTTCTCTGGTAAAAAACAAGCACCCATAATCGAGTGTTGATACGTGTGTGTAATTTAAATTTACTCTGGCTGTTGCCGAGAGCGCGCGCTTTATACCATAATCCCCCTTTCTCAACAACAACACAGTGATAATTTATGAGCGTCTCGATCAAAAACAGTGTAGAAATTGAAAAAATGCGTATCGCAGGCAGACTTGCAGCAGACGTGTTACATATGATCGAGCCCTATGTGGTGCCTGGCATCACCACACAAAAGCTGAATGACATATGCCACGACTATATCGTCAACCATCAGCAATGCGTTCCTGCGCCACTAAACTACCGAGGCTTTCCGCGCTCAATTTGCACTTCGGTCAATCATGTCGTTTGTCACGGCATTCCTGCGGAAAAAAAACTCAAGGCAGGCGATGTAATTAATATAGATATTACCGTTATAAAAGACGAGTATCACGGTGATACCAGCCGTATGTTTATGGTCGGTAAACCCACCATTCAGGGTGAGCGTTTGGCACGTGTTGCTTATGAATGCATGAAGATCGGTATAGAGATGATTAAACCTGGCGTTCGTTTAGGGGACATAGGGCATGCCATTCAAACCCATGCCGAAAAGAATAAATACAGCATCGTGCGTGAATATTGCGGGCATGGCATCGGCAATGTATTTCATGAAGATCCTCAGGTTCTACATTACGGCAAACCAAACACCGGGCTAGTATTAGAGCCTGGTATGATTTTCACCATTGAGCCAATGCTTAACCTCGGCAAACGTCACGTTAAGTTACTACCCGATGACTGGACTGTTGTCACCAAAGACCATAGCCTGTCAGCCCAGTGGGAACATACTAACTTAGTAACTGAGAATGGTTTTGAAGTGCTCACTGAACACCCAGAAAAGCCGTTATAACTGTGGCTAGAGAGATGTCAACTGATAGCCTGAACAATTTAGTGGTCGATATAGACCGCTGCCTGTCACAAATAAAAACGTCGCAGGGGATTATTGCAAAGCCAGTGACTGAAGGTCTCAATCGAACGGATGAGCAACTTTATGCAGCCTTCGATCAGGGGGCGCCAATCCAGGCACTAGTGCGTGAAAAAGCAGAAGTCATCGATCATGTACTGAATTTTTGTTTCGACAGTTTTATTGATATTTCAATTGATAATGCACAGAAATGCCGATGCAGCCTGGTCGCCGTCGGTGGTTATGGTCGATCTGAGTTACTACCTGGATCAGACATCGATTTGATGATTCTGCTCAGCCAGCAACCAGGCAAGCAGCTAGAAACCGAATTGTCACGTTTCATCACGTTCCTATGGGATATCGGCCTCGAAGTGGGTCACAGCGTACGCACTATTGAAGACTGTATCGAACAAGGTAAGGCCGATGTCACGGTCATTACTAATATGATCGAGGCTCGGCTTGTTTGCGGCGATGAAAACCTTTATGAACGCTTTCAGCAGGCAATTGACCCTAGCAAAATGTGGTCTTCTCGTGAGTTTTTTGAAGCTAAATTGGAGGAACAACATAGCCGTCATTTCCGCTATAACGATACAGCTTATAACCTGGAACCCAATATCAAAGAAGGCCCCGGTGGATTGCGCGACATACAAATCGTCGGTTGGGTCGCTAAACGTCACTTTGGTACCAGAACCTATCTAGAGCTAATTGATCGAGGGTTTATCACCGCTGATGAGTACCAGCTATTAGTACAGGGCCAGCGCCATTTGTGGAAGGTGCGGTTTGCGCTACATCGCCTGGCGAAAAGACGGGAAGACAGACTCTTGTTTGACTATCAAAATCAAATTTCGACTGATTTTGGATTTGAGGCCGGGCCACACAATCTCGCGATAGAGCAGTTCATGCAGCAATACTATCGAACCATCATGGAGCTCGAACGCCTGAACGAAATGCTGCTTCAAATATTCAAAGAAGAAATTTTATTTGCCGATTCGAAAAAACCGGCCACTATCATCAATAATCGATTCCAGTTGAGAAATACTTTTATTGAAGTAAGACATCCTGGTGTATTTAAACAACACCCTCCAGCTCTAATCGAGTTGTTTGTTTTAATCTCCACCCATGAAGGCTGCGAAGGTGTTAGCGCATCGACCATCAGATTGATTAGAGAGCACCTTTATTTAGTCGACGACAGCTTCAGAAACAACAGTGAAGTTAAACGCCTCTTTATGCAATTGATGGGGGCACCTAATGGGGTCACACACCAGATGAGAAGAATGAATTCTTATGGGTTTCTGGCAGCTTACATACCCGCTTTTGCGAAAATTACTGGTCGTATGCAATACGATTTATTTCATGCCTACACGGTCGATCAACATACTATATTTGTTATTCGTAATCTTCGTCGTTTTGCGCTGGATAAACACGCCGATGAATTTCCATTTTGTAATCTGGTTTACAGTAAGCTGGAAGACCCGCGCTTATTGTATCTGGCAGCTCTGTTCCACGATATTGCCAAAGGACAAGGTGGCAGTCATTCCGTCCTCGGTGCTGAAATCGCCACGCAATTTTGCCTTCAGCATAACTTGAACCGAAAGGAAACTCGTATCGTATCGCAGTTAGTACGCGATCATTTATTAATGTCAATGACCGCACAACGAAAAGACATCAGTGATCCAGATGTGGTGCGCGAATTTGCGCAGAAAGTTGGCAGTATGAATATGCTCAATTATCTTTACCTGCACACGGTAGCCGACATATGTAGTACCAATCCAAAGCTCTGGAATAACTGGAAGGATGCCTTGTTCATGCAACTGTATATGGCAACCAAAAAGGTCATTCGACGCGGAATTGAAAACGCGCCTGATATCGATGAAATTATCCAAGAGAATAGAGATGCCGCATTTGAATTAATGATAGCCTTACCCTACGAAAAACAGGCTATTATTGATCAATGTAATCAATTGCCTGGCGACTATTTTTTACGCCACGATCCACTCGAAATTCGATGGCATGTCGACACTATACTCGGCAATCCTGGACAACATACACTAGTCAAAGTTCGTCAGGCACCCCACTCCAAAACAACCAAAGTATTTGTTTACTGCGACGAAAACCCCAATGTATTTTCACAAGTAACTGGTGCCCTTGGCTCACTCGGTTTGAGCATTCTTAATGCAGAAATTTTCTCAACCAAAAACGACAAGATCATGGACACCTTTATTATCCAGGATCACAATAGTCAATCAATCACCAAACCATCGATCGTAAAACAAATAGAAGTAGCGCTGATTAAAGCCTTTAAATCTAAAAAAGCCTATAAACCGAACACCAACAAACGCATAAGTCGCAGACTAAAGGCATTCAATCACCCAACCCAAGTTCAATTTGAGCAAGACTATTTGAACCAGCGAACAGTAATGGAAATTAGCGCGAAGGATATGCCCGGTTTGCTGTCTACGGTTGCCAACGTAATTGCGCGCAATTCAATCAATATAACCCACGCGAAAATTTCCACTTTGGGTGAAAAAATTGACGATATTTTTTATCTGACTACCCGAGAAGGAAATAACATTACCAAGCAATCAACGCTGGATAAACTAGAGTCACAATTGATTACATCAATTGGCAACATGTACCCCTCAGATTAAACTTAATAATGATTAATTCGACCATTATGAACTTAGCGGATTCTCGATCGATTCGCTAGGTTCGGTAAACCAGCACGGACCCTGCTCTGAAATATAAGCGTGATCTTCGAGTCGTACGCCAAATTCACCATAGCTACAAATCATAGGCTCGATCGAAAAACACATGCCGGGTGCTAATGGCAAATCATTGCCTTTAACAATATAGGGATGTTCATGAACATCAAGTCCCACACCATGCCCAGTACGATGCGGTAACCCTGGCACTTTATAATCAGGGCCAAATCCAGCGGCTGCGATCACAGCACGGGCAGCAGCATCGGGGGCCGAACAGGGTGCACCAATTTGCGCCGCCTCAAAAGCTGCCTGCTGGGCCGCATGCTCTAGCGCCCAGATTTCTCTCTGTCGCGCATTGGGTTCACCGAATACATAACTTCGCGTGATATCAGAATTATAGCCATGTAAAGTAGCCCCAGTGTCGATTAGCACCATATCGTTTTCGGCCAAAGTTTGCGGATAAGGCACACCATGTGGATAGGCTGTCGGCTCTCCAAACAAAACAATCTTAAAGGTTGAGCGACCATCCGTTCCGCTAGCGATATGCGCCGCATCCAAAAACGACTGCACGTCACGGGTATCGATACCCGGTTTAAGAATACGCGCCACAGCCTGCTGCACCTTGAGCGTTATTGCCTTGGCCTGAGTTAATAATGAAATTTCGGTCTGAGATTTTATTTGCCGACAAGGCCATATCAAACTGTCCGCATTGAAGATTTTTAGTTTTGAGGATGATTTTTGCAACCCATCAACAATAAAAAAAGGTGTCTGGGGGTCAACTGCTAATTGGGCAGGGTTGTTTTTAGAACGAATTAAAACAGTGTCGGCGACAGCAGCCATCGGGTTCTCGTGCTCTTCCCACAGTAGAAACTCACCTTCGACTATCATCCCTGCCTTAGTTTTTTGCTCTTCAAAAGTTGGACAAACGTAAATCAAATCACCCGCTGCCATTATGATTGCGCCATGTAATCGCTCACTCGCATAACACTGCATACCAGTGAAATAACGTAAGCTGCTTGTAGCATCCAGGTAAAGTGCATCGATGTTTGCCTCAACCATGAGTGAGCGCACTTTTTGTAAGCGCGCCTGATATTCATCTATTTGAATAGGCACTGCACTATCTTCCACTGAAGCTCGCTCCGAAGTTAGCTTGGCTAATTCTATTTCGGCACTGCTGCCGCCTATTCCAATCGTCATATGTATTTATCTCAGGTTAGGTAACGCTAAATATGGATTACACCAAAAGAGTATTGTAACAAACCAGTTTACGAGGGTGGTAGGATAAATGACAATGACTGAATATAGGCTTAACTCTATAGTAAATAAACAGCCGTTTAATCAATACTTTTTTTGAGAATATCGGTTGGGTAATCGGCTCGAGATATGACCTGAACATTCGTATAAACGGCAAGCACTGGTTTGAACTCAACCCAAAACAGTATTCAGTCTCGATAGGATATTAAACAGGATGCGCCCTAATAAAAAGTATTCAGCCACTGCCGATAATAAAAACAATTATTAAAACTCTAAATCACCGGGGGAAACAGAAAACCTCTCTCAACAGATATAGCGTCAGTTTAGATTATTAGGATCCAAGCCAGAGGGCACTTCATAGGATTGGGCTACATTAGTTAGTCTTCAAAATAGGTAAAATGACAGGCGCTTTACCATCCCTACCCAAAAAAAGTTGAGGGTCTGGTCCGTCTTCAGGACTAAAGACTTCAGAAAATTTAACTAAATGCCTACCATCCATTTCACCAAAACTGATGTGCCGACTAATAAACTAAAAACAACCAGTTCATATGATTTTGAACTAGTGATTTTTATGCCTTTAACTTCGAGCTGATTCAATCTTAAGATACATAACCAATTAACCCAAGGCAAATTAAGGGTAAGTATCGATTTTAAGCCGCGACTACTATAGACTCGATTTATGCTACAACAATCAAGGTTCTGTTCATGGATTTAAACCGTTTGCTCACCAGCCTTAGCTCACAAATACTAATCCAACTCATAATTGCCGTGGGTTTAATCGGCATTGGTATTGGTTGGAATTTTGACTTTATCTATTCGTTTTATTTTGAAAATCAGCAGACTCAAACTGGCATAATCATTAATGGTTCAATCTTCGCCCTATTCTTTTTTGGTATGCTCAATATCGTGTATCATTTAGTTCGTTACAGACAGGAAGAAAAGGCAATCGCAGGGCTTGCCAATAACATTGAATCACTTAGAACAGACTTGGTAGATGGCCTAGCCGGTGACTCAATCGTCGCGAAACGATACTGGACACTAAGGTCAATTCAAAAAGCGAATGGTGAAATCAACCACAGCGCTTTATCGGCCATGCTAACCGCTGATGAAGGAACAAAATTCGGTTTGATAAGGTATATCAATAACATTCTAATTTTGACCGGCGTATTTGGCACCATCGTATCACTGTCAATCGCACTCCTCGGCGCATCAGACTTAATAGATTCTTCAGCAGGCAGTCTCGGTGGTATGGGACTTGTGATTCATGGCATGTCGACAGCCTTGTCTACCACTATTACAGCTATCGTCAGTTATGTTTTATTTGGCTACTTTTATACACGCCTGAATGATGTTCAAATGCACTTTCTGAGTGGTATCGAGCAGCTCACTTCAATATATCTGCTGCCTCAGTTCGTCCCTGCCAATGATGACATTGTACATAAGATGGGCGACTTGATTAAATCAGTGGTAATCGCTACCCAGAATTTAAAGCAAACCCAGGAAATCTACCACTCCTCTGCGATGTCATTGCAAGAGACGATTAATTTGAATCGAGAGCAAATAGAAAACCTTTCAAGCGATCTACAAGACATCAAGTCGGTTCTTCGCGAAGGCTTCCGCCTGCCACCCCTGCCTATCAAAGACTACGAATAGGCATATAAACAACTGTGAACTCGAGTTTTGCACCCATAGGACAAAATCAAACCAGTCATGCCGGTGAAGGCAGTTTCTGGCCATCATTTACCGATATTATGATGGTAATCACGATGATCTTTCTTATGGCCACTAGCCTGTTAGTGGTGCGAAATTGGCAGTTAGTTGCCGAATTACATGAAAGCGTGGCGGCAGAACAACTTGCATCAAAACAGATTGTGTCGACTTCTCTGGAAAATTCGACGCTAGAAGAACGTCTCGCCAATGCAGAGCAAAGCAATTCAATCCTAAGGCTTAGATTGCTAAAAAAAGATGAAGCATTACAAATCAGTAACAATTCTTTACGCCAACAGAAGTTCTATATCAAGGCCATCGAAGCAGACAACGAAAGACTAAAGGCCTCTCTGGGTGCATCGCTAACTGCGCTCGCACTGGCGAATACCGAAATTGGTTCTGTCAAAACTCTGCAACAAACTCTCGACATTCAGGTTTCAACACTAAAGCAACAGTTACTATTAGCTGAGGCTGAACAGAAAAAACTGACATTACAGCTAACAAAAGCTCAATCTGACCTTGTAGCATCAAAACAATCCCAGCAACAAAGCATTGCCGACCTCATTCGACAAAAACAATTGCTCTCGCAAGAAGTCGAAGCCTATAACCAACAGTTGCTCGCATTGAAAGGTGACTATGAAACTGTCAAAACAAAATATGAAGACCTAATCAAACCCGCGCGCTCAGCCAAAGGCAAGTACATCGTAGAAGTTTATTACATCAGAGGCGCTGGTGGCGAAGTCATACGTTACAAACAACCTGGCAATGCCGATTTTATTGACCTTTCTCTGGCTGAAGTTGAAAAGCGTTTAACAAAACTAAAGCAGGAAAAAGGTAGCAACCTGTACGTCAAAATAATCATTCCGACCGATAGCGGATTAACCTATAACGAAGCCTGGGAATTCATGCGCCATTTGCTTGCAAAATACGATTATTACTACCAAGAAAACTAGGTTGTGGATTTCGAATAACCCGCATTTGGTTACACTAACCCCCTCACTCTCAGCCTTTCATAGCCCTAAGCATCTGATACTTTGGGTTTTTTATGCCCGCATGCTTTACAGACCGTCAGGAAGACCGTCAAATGCTATTGTGACCTAAATTTTTGTCATCTAGAAGCTTCCATTTGGTGAATGTGACTGCATAAAAGTGAAGTAAAAGCAGGAACGAAAAGCAAAGGGTTCGGGTAGGGATAACATGACAAGCACCATGTGCTTGCAGTGAATATATACGAGCTATTATTCAGGAATATTGAGTTACCGATTGGGTTAGTAAATGACAAATATGCTTAGACTTTTAAGCCTTCATTAAATGATGCCAAATGGCCAATTGATCTTCTTCATGGTCAGTGAGCTGACGGCTGCAATGTTGACAAAGCTGTCGTTCATATGAGGGCGTTTAAAGTGTGGGAGAGTAGCCATAGCTATCATATCCCACTACTGCGAAGACTCAAGCAAAGCGCCCAAATTTAGTGAGGTTCAATGAGACTTGCTGCTGGTCAATAATCATCGGCTCTCCACTAGAGACCCATGCTGGGATATCACCAGCAGGCATAGGGCGAGCAATGCCAAAACTTTATGCCAACTCTCACAATCCAGTTGCATCAACGCTACTCCATGAGCGATGGTTTCTACACCCTCTGCAATTACTTCGCGCTTGAATGCCTTAGCTAAACCAACTACGCCTTCCATAATCGCCAAATCGTCGGCATCTTCTAACATGTCACGCACTAAGTTCTGATCAATTTTAATCAGGTACGCGGGCAGGCGCCTGAGATAGGTGAGTGATGAATACCCAGTACCAAAGTCATCTAAGGCAAAGCGTATGCCTAGCTTATGGCAGGCATTGATAATGGCCGATACCTAGCTAATGACATGCAACACACTGGTTTCGAGTATTTCCAATTCTAAACAGTGTGGGTTCACTTCAGGATGGACTGCAAATAATGCTGTTAAACGAGTAGCAAAGTTTCATTGTTGCAGTTGATAAGCACTAATGTTGATACTGATCAGTAGGTTGATACCCGTATTTTGCCATTGGATTATTTCAGTCAATGCGGTGGCGATGACCCATTCATCCAGTTTCAGACTAATGACACGACCTTCTATCGCCGGTAAGAATTCTAAAGGTGGGACTAGGCCACGGTCAGGATGTTGCCAGAGGATTAAAGACTCTACGCCTATCACTTCGCCAGTGTTCATATTCACCTTCGGCTGATAGAACAGCACAAATTCACGTCTATCCAAAGCTAAACGAATATTGGCTATACTTTTCCATTGAATCGTTATCTCTTTATCTAATGTGGTATCGAATACGTGATAACGATCCTTGCCTGCTTGCTTTGCGACATGCATGGCTTTGTTAGCGTGACGCATCAGTTGGTCTGCGTCTGCACCGTCTTGTGGGTAAAGGGTAACACCAGAATCGCTGAAACTTGTATGACGGCATCACCCACAGCGACAGGGTCAGCAGAGGCTTTTAGTAACCGCTCTAACATAAGCTAACTATCGGCTATCTTTTCTAAATCAACCATGACAGCGACAAATTCATCACCGCCAATACGGCCTGAGTGTGACCTTCACGTAAAGCCTCTTTCATTGCGCAAGTGATACAACAATGAGTAGTTCATCCCCCACATGATGGCCGTACGGCTTTGAAGCAATCTAAATCTAAATCCAGATACGCAACGGCCAATGACTGATTGCGACGTTGACAATGCACCATGTGCCTAGTTTAAGCGATCTAACAATAATACTCGCTTAGGCAGGCCAGCCAGTACGTCGTTATGGGCAGTGCGTTCCAGGTTTCGGGGCACTTGTTGCAACTTTAGGATATTGGAAAACCGTGCACTCACAATTTGGGGAGAAATCAGTTTTTGAATAAAATCTGTAGCCCCGAGTTCAAGGCCGCATTCCTCATCTTCATTACTGCTATTTGAGGTTAAAAATACAACGAGCAAGATGAGGTTTAGTCATTCGCTCTAATTTCCAAACAAACTTCATACCCATTTATTCCCGGCATTTGGACATCAAGAATAACCAAATCAGGATTAAGAACATTCGCTTTTTTGAAGGTTTCCTCACCAGATTCAGCCATCTCAATAGCTCCAAAATCTCTCAACAGCAGTGACATCAAATGTGAATAGGTATTTCATCATCAACAATTAATATCGTAACCTCTTGATTTATATTCTGTGAACCTTGAAGGATCAACTTAAGCCATCCAATCCTTGTAATAATATTCTACCCAGTTTGCCACCGTTACCAGATATTTTCTTTCTAGATACTAACTCAAGGGCTTTTGCATGGTTCATTAATAAATCAATATCTTCCGGAGTAAAGTTTTCTTTATCCTTCAGTATTTGATCCGCATTGGTGGCTATTGTCGTGATCAGATGATAACCAAATGAACCCCCACCGCCCTTAATGGAGTGAACCAACTCTTTCGCCTTTGTTTTTACCTCACTATCGGTTGGTTTATTAGATAAGTCAGAAATCGCTTTCGTAAAACCATCACATTGTACTTTTAATTCATCCTCATACATTTTCAACAGCTCAGTAAACGCGTCTTCGCCAATTGCCGAAAAAGCTGAAGAAATCTCAGTGTCTTTGTCCTGTTCTGTCGTTTGATCAACGATTTCCGCAACCCGCAAAAGAACTCGAGGAAAACTTGCACTTTGTCCAATTTCTTCAACGTTAGCGACGGGATCAAAGGCCAGTTGACTCATCTCTGATTCATTCTCATGAAGCATTGAAGTATGAATTTCTTCATCTAAGCATTTATTAATCGATTTTAACAGCGCCGGCAAATCTATTGGTTTGCCACAGACATCGTTCATGCCCACACTCGTATATTCATTGATATTACCCGCTACGATATCAGCAGTCAGGGCGATGATCGGAATATTGGACTTGGGGCCTTCCGTTGCGCGGATAGAAGCAGTTGCTTCAAAGCCGTCCATGATTGGCATGCGAATATCCATCAATATCAGGTCAAAATCACCTGAGTTAAGAAGCTCGATTGCGCACAGACCATCCTTTGCTATTTCAACCGAATGATTTAATTTATTTAAAATTGCCCTTATCAAATATTGATTAACTTCATTATCTTCGGCCACTAATATGCTCAATGGCCTGGAAACTAAAAACCTATCTAAGGCGACTCGCCTATCCGTTGCTACCACCGCTTGTTTTGCGGGCTGGCAGCAAACCGTAAACCAAAACGCAGAACCGATACCCTTAGTACTATCAACACCAATTTGACCACCCATCAATTCTACCAGTTGTTTGGAAATCGACAGCCCTAAACCCGTCCCACCGTAGGTTCTCGAGGTTGAACTGTCTGCCTGAGTGAAAGCAGTGAAGAGTCTATTTACTTCCTCATCAGTCAATCCTATTCCACTATCGGTAACTGTAAACCGAATCTGAAATTCATTCTGCTCATTCGGTTCTGGTTTAACAGAAACCTCAATGCGACCTGTACTTGTGAACTTCAACGCATTGCTTAGAAAATTGGAAAGTACCTGACCGATTCGCGTCGAATCAGCATGTACAGCTTCGGGTAAATTGTCATTTAATTTGACGTCCAGAATCAAACCTTTTGAGATAATACTAGGGCCAAATAGATTGATATTATCGTGAACAAAAGATGATAGGTAAACGTCAGTGGGCGAAATTTCGAGTTTTCCAGCTTCTAGTTTGGATTGATCAAGGATTTCATTTAGGATCGACATTAAGTTATTGCCAGACGACTTAATGCTGGTTGCCCAATGCAACTGTTGGGGAGATAAATCAGTATCAAGTAGTAAATTTGACATACCTATGACTCCCGCCATCGGTGTTCGAATTT
>JBLILW010000030.1:0-16620 GCA_047638435.1 Urechidicola sp. | reverse complement strand
GGTCATCAAGTGTCAGTTGAGATAAATGGGGAGATAGTTGATGAAGAAGAAACCAGCGATCCACTGCAATATATAGAAGATTTCATTAACACTTTTAAGGTCGCTGAAACCGACTTCTTACCCAAGTTCCATGGTGGGCTAGTGGGGTATTTTGGCTATGATACCGTGCGTTATGTCGAGCCTAAACTGAAACAATGCCCTAATCCAGATAAACACAATACGCCCGATATCTTGCTCATGCTGAGTGAAGACTTAGTAGTATTTGATAATTTATCTTCTCGAATGTTTGTGATCGTACATGTCGATCCAGCGTCAGACAATGCCTGGGCTGACGGCCAGCAGCGGCTTGATGATTTAGAGGCTAAGTTAATCAATGTACGCCTTGATCGCACTCCCAGCCGTGTCAATCAAGCGGTTTCTGAAAGTGACTTCCAGTCTGAATTCACTCAGCAGGGGTACCAGGACGCAGTAGCAAAGGCGCGCCAATATATTATTGATGGTGACGCGATGCAGATTGTTTTATCGCAACGAATGTCGATTCCATTTAAAGCCAAGCCGATTGACCTTTACCGCGCTTTACGAAGCTTGAACCCCTCTCCTTATATGTATTATCTGAATTTGGATGATCATTTTGTGGTCGGTTCCTCACCCGAAATTTTGGTGCGTCTCGAAGACGATAACGTCACCGTGAGGCCAATCGCGGGCACTCGTCCGCGTGGCAAGGATAATGATCATGACCTGGCCTTAGAAAAAGAACTGTTAGCTGATCCAAAAGAGCTAGCGGAACACTTGATGTTGATCGATCTTGGTCGAAATGATGCTGGGCGAGTAAGTCAAACTGGCAGCGTAACACTGACAGAAAGAATGATTGTCGAACGCTATTCTCATGTGATGCATATTGTTTCCAACGTCGAAGGAAAGTTAAATCCAGATATGTCGGCGATGGATGTATTACGCGCTACTTTTCCAGCTGGCACGGTGTCCGGCGCACCTAAAATTCGAGCGATGGAAATCATCGATGAGCTAGAGCCAGTGAAGCGGGGTGTTTATTCTGGTGCGGTTGGTTATCTTTCCTGGAGCGGCAATATGGACACCGCAATCGCAATACGTACGGCCGTGATCAAAGATGAAATGCTTTACATTCAAGCGGGTGCTGGAATTGTCTACGACTCCATCCCCGAAAATGAATGGGCCGAGACAATGAATAAAGGGCGGGCTATTTTTCGAGCCGTATCTTTGGCTGAAGCTGGTTTGTCTACCAAATTACCTGCCAGCTTACCCTCTAGTTTATCTAACAAGGATGATGGTCAAGCTACAGATCAAGAGGCAGTATCATGAAAGTACTAATGATCGATAATTATGATTCCTTTACTTATAACCTGGTGCAATATTTAGGTGAACTCGGCGCTGAAGTCGAGGTAGTCCGAAATGATCAGGTGAACGTTAAACAAGTTATCAATAGTGATGCAACTCATATCATGATATCACCTGGCCCCTGCACACCCAACGAAGCTGGCATTTCGATGGAAGCGATCAAAGCTCTCGCTGGTGTTAAACCTATCCTTGGCGTATGCCTAGGGCATCAAAGTATAGGTCAGGTTTACGGTGGTGATATTATTCATGCTAAACAAATCATGCATGGTAAAACATCGATGATAAAACATACCGATCAAGGCGTTTTTAATGGTCTTTCGAATCCATTCGAAGCAACCCGGTACCACTCATTAGTGATCGATAAAAACAGTCTGCCTGATTGTCTGGAGTTAACTGCCTGGACTGAAAATGAAGAGGGCAGTATTGATGAAATAATGGGGATTAGACACAAAGACCTCCCTATCGAAGGTGTACAGTTTCACCCAGAATCGATATTGACTGAACATGGTCACGATATGCTGCGTAACTTCTTAAACATGCAATGCACTTAACGGGCATCCTAAAAACGAGATAAGTGATGAATATTCAAGCAGCTATTAAGTCGGCTATTGCCCATCAGGACCTGAGTCAACAGGACATGGCTGCGGTCATGAATCAAATTATGACAGGTGAATGTACGCCTGCGCAAATTGGTGGTTTCCTGATCGGCATGCGAATGAAGGGCGAGACTGTCGACGAGATTACAGCTGCCGCCACTGTGATGCGCGAACTATCGACACGAGTGAATGTCGATGTCGAGCATCTGGTCGATACCTGTGGCACTGGGGGTGATGCGTCCGGCAGTTTTAATATATCGACCGCGAGTGCCATCGTCACTGCTGCGGCTGGCGCGCATGTAGCAAAGCATGGTAATCGATCGGTATCTGGTGCCACTGGCAGTGCGGACGTGCTCGAAGCCGCTGGTGTGAATCTGAACATTACGCCAGAACAGGTTGGTGACTGTATTAGTCAGGTCGGCGTGGGTTTCATGTTTGCGCAAAGGCATCATAGTGCGATGCGTCATGCCATAGGGCCACGAAAAGAGATGGCTGCCAGAACAATTTTTAATGTGCTAGGCCCCCTCACCAATCCAGCCAGCGCACCGAATCAAGTGATTGGCGTGTTCGACAAAGCGTTAGTCGAGCCAATTGCACGTGTGTTAGCGCAGCTGGGGAGTCGGCATGTAATGATTGCTCATTCTGACGATGGCATGGATGAAGTCAGTGTCTCCGCAGTCACCCATATCGCTGAACTTAAAGATGGTGAAGTGAAAACCTATAGTGTGTCGCCTTCTGACTTTGGGCTAAAAATGTCCGATATAGCCTCGCTCAAAGTAGACACGGCGGCTCAAAGCCTGACTGTTATTCAGTCGGTGCTGGCCAATATTCCAGGCCCGGCGCGAGATATTGTTTGCGTTAATGCCGGTGCTGCGATTTATGTGTCGGGTATAGCCGATAGTTGGCAAGCAGGCGTAAAAATGGCGCAAAATGTCATTGCTGATGGCAAAGCTGCCAACGTCCTTAAATCACTAGTAGAAAAGTCGAATAGTTATGAGTAGCCCAACCTCCGATATATTGTTAAAGATACTGGCGCGTAAGAAAATTGAAGTTTCAGCCCGCAAGAGCTTGGTTACTCACAGTCAATTGCAAACGGCGATAGCTTCTGCATCTGCACCCCGGGGTTTTATTCAATCGCTGCGTAATAAAAATGAACAAGGTTTGTCGGCTGTCATTGCTGAAGTTAAAAAAGCATCACCAAGCCAGGGTGTCATACGAGAGAACTTTAAACCCGTCGAAATTGCGAAATCTTATGCGGATGGCGGAGCCGCCTGTCTGTCTGTACTGACCGACATTGATTTTTTTCAAGGGCATGATGACTATCTAGTGGCGGCCCGAAATGCTTGTTCATTGCCTGTCATACGAAAAGATTTCATCATAGACGAATATCAAATAGTTGAAGCCAGAACACTAGGAGCAGATTGTATTTTGCTCATCGTGGCCGCATTGGATGACAAGGTACTAAGTCATCTATATCAAGTGGCTAATGACCTGGGTATGGATGTGCTGGTCGAAGTGCATGATCGACAAGAGTTAGACCGCGCGATGAAGCTTGGTCTATCACTAGTCGGCATTAATAACCGTAATTTGCGAACATTTAAAACCAGCTTATCGACAACGATTGATCTGCTCGATCAAATACCAGACGATTGTACCGTAGTTACCGAAAGTGGCATTCATACCAGAGCTGACGTAAAGCTCATGCGCGATCATAATGTGAATTCATTTTTGGTTGGCGAAGCGTTTATGCGCGCTGAACAACCAGGCGACGCATTGCGTTCGTTATTCTTTAGTCCTAAATAATCAGTGTAAGAGAATCAGTTCTGAATAACGATAGCAACAACATCGCGATCCTCTGCGACTAAAATATTGAATGTTCGGCATAATGCGCCGGTATTCATTACTTCAAGGCCAATGCCTTTTTCACCCAGCAATCCAAAAATCTTGGGTTCTGGGAAAATCTGTTTTTCACCCGTGCCGAGTAAAACCACATCAGGGTTTAAATCGAGAACGCTTTGCAGCGTGTGCTCGTTCAGATCATCGATAGAGTTGATAGGAGAAGGACTGATCAATACTTCGGGCGACAGGATCAGGCTTCGCTGATACTGCTTTTCGTTGATCGTAATATCGTTCGATGTGTAAGCCGAAATACTGTAACGGCTAGTGATTCTGTCTTCGGCAAGGGGCATTCATGCATCATAATCGAAACTAGGTTGGTGATCAAATCAAGTATTGTTAGCTGCAGCAACTTTGCTTAAAACCCCAATAGACGGGACAGTAAATGTGGTTACTGATGAAGGCTAGTGAGTAACTAATGCCACAATAGTTTTACCATGCGTAGTAATCAGGTCATCCACTTCAAACTTCTTCATCACGCGTCCTACCATATCGCGAGAGCAGCCTACTATTTCGGTTATTTTCTGACGTTTATTTTAATCTGCATGCCATCAGGGTGGGTGATTGCATCAGGTTCTCGGGCAAGGTCTAACAGCGTTCTGACAACTTGGACGGTGACATCCGCAAATGCAAGGTTGCTTATTTTACGGCTAGTGATACGCAGACGGCTGGCAAACCGAGACGATAATTGGAAAAGAATTCCTGGTGTTTCTTTAGCCAGTGCCTTGAACTAGGTGTAGTGAATTTCTGCAACTTCTGAAGGGGTTCGTGTGGTCACCCAGGCGCTCCGTTTTTTGCCTTCTTCGAATAAACTCAACTCACTAAAAATAAGACCTGGGTTGAGATAAGCGAGGATGATTTCGTTGCAATCTTAGTCTTCGATGACTACGCTAACAGAGCCCTTGGTGATATAGTAAAGCGTTTCGGAATCGTCACCTGCGTGGACGATTGTGCTTCGAGCGGCGTACTTTTTGACATTACTAGGGCCTTAAAAGCTTTAGAGAACAAGGTTTTGACGGGGTAATACTTTAACAATCATATCCTTTGACTATTCTAGTTGCTAGTCCGCACAAAACGCCATAAATTAAGTAGTGCAACATTATACTGAGTAAAAAATTATGAGATGTAGGGTCAAATGGTTGGATAATATGACATTTGTTGGCGAGTCTGGCAGTGGTCATGCAGTAGTGATGGACGGTGCTCCAGAGCATGGTGGGCGTGATATGGGTGTTCGCCCAATGGAGATGTTATTGCTTGGGTTGGGCGGTTGTACTGCTTTTGACGTTGTGATGATATTAAATAAGTCGAGGCAAAAGTTTGTCGATTGTCATGTCGAAATTGAAGCAGAGCGCGCCGAAGAAGTACCCAAAGTATTCACTCGAATCCATGCCCACTTTGTTGTCAGTGGTAAAGGACTTGATTCTGCTAAAGTGAAAAAAGCAGTTAACTTATCAGCCGAAAAATATTGCTCAGCTTCAAAAATGTTCGAAACTACGGTGCAAATGACACACGATTTTGAAATTGTCGAAGTTGACTGAATCGCCTTCCCGAAAACGATCCATGTATTCCTCTAAAAATAGTGTTTTTTTCGTAATCTGATTTTGCTCCTCGACAATTGCTTCAGCATTGTTCTGATAAGTTACATCGATGTAACGATGCACCAACAGCAGGGGCCACGAGACAATTGCTGAAAAAGTGTATTTTAATGGCGCCCTTTAAGCTCGATAGGCTGCAAAGGTCATTACCTTGCTTGTCAGTGTCATGGCTAGTTTGATGGCGCTGGGAAGTTCGGCTGCACCGGCCTTGTGAGCGTTAATAGCGTGCCTCATTTCATCAGCTTGCATGGTCTCGAGAACTGCTTTGCTGCGCAGGTCTTGCTCAGGTAGTGTTTGCAAATGGCTTCCCAGGTGTTCGCAGACCTGTTTTTCAGTCTCTTCAACAAAGCCTAAGCTCCATTTGTCGCCAATAGCGCCAGCGACTGAACCAATTGCAAATGAGCCTAGATACCAGAGTCCGTCAAGTTTACTACGGCTCGCCCCCAGTTCTGTCAAGCGCTGCTGACACCAGTTTAGGTGCTCATTTTCTTCTTCGGCAGCTGCTCGCATGGTCTCACTCGTTTTTGGATCGTGGGCACTAAATGCCTGGCCTCGGTAAAGTCCCTGAGCAGCGACTTCCCCTGCATTGTTAACCCGCATTAGTCCGGCTGCGTGCTTTTGTTCGCTATCTGACAGTGGCGTGTTTTCAACTGCCGAGCCAGGATAAGGCCTGGCATCGGTAAAAGGCTGCAGCTGGCAGGTTTTTAATCCATGTTGGAGCTCATCAATCAGAAAGTCGATAAAATTAAATTTTTGTAGCATTGGGTTGGTTTCCAGAAGATAGCTTTGTGCAAGTGCCGATTATACAGATAATTCCAGAGTCGATCAGCTTCTCTATGTAGGATGATGCATCAGAAAAAGTCAGCCCTGACCTGAGCTCTGGTGATTATTGGTTGGCAGCAAAATCAAAAATCTTTGCAGCGGCGCCTAAATCATCGACAGGGTGCCAGGGAGTTTAGAGACAATAATGGCGAGTAGTTTGAATGTGCACAAGTCAATGATCTAAAAAAACTAGTAAAGTCTCTAAGGTTATTTTTTATGAACAATAACGATCTAATAAGTTCATCTTTAAGATGTCAGACTGGGTATTCTGGCATTTTTGAACCCTAGATTTAATTGGTCGTTATGGTTTCGTTTCCTATTGTTATTCCACCCGTTGTAATCCAAGTCTACCGCTGGGCAGGCGAGCGGGGGTCATTTAAAGTTAATATTATTTGTGGTGAGTTTTCACTCACATATGACATTATTATTGACACAATCGAAACCGGGCTTAAAGGCATACCAGTCGAGCTGGATATGCGCGTCTGGCATGCGCCAGTTGTGATCGTTGAGGAAAAAAATCAGTAAGGCTAAAGCCTATTGTTGGCCCCAAAACCCGAATCACTGTTCCTCAAACTTGAGCCAACGGTCACTATGTCGGCGGCGCAAGCGACTTAAGCAACCGTTTAAATGACGGTGGAGCCAAATCTCGATTGAGGGCAACTCTCGCTTTCCGCCTTGTTTAATGGGTTTGTAGAAAGTACCTTTGGAATTTTTATTCTATACGGGTAAATCACTGACGTGACTGGAATTAAACCGGATAGTGGTACCGCCAGGCTCAGTCATCATGAATTCATCGTGAATGTTGCCCCTTTCGATGTCAGACGGCTTTAAATTCAAATCAGTAAATGTTCGATGGCTGGAGTCAATATCATCAACCATCAAGTCGAAGCTGGAAAATGCTATTCCAGAGTCAGGGTTGCTGGTAATGACCAAATGTGTCCCGCCTCGCATTTCCAATACGGCGATACCGTCGTCTGAAAAAATGTGGCGCATGCCAATCGCTAGCATAAATTCACGCGACGCCATAACTTTGTCGCTGTGCAGGGCGACATGGCCAATCCATACAGCAGGCCGTTGATCCTTATTATTCATCATAGTCATAGTTGAGTATCACTTCCGTCAGTTTAAATATTAAAGCTAGCCATTATAGTGATTAAGACGCAATATTTGATCTCGTATTTTAAACTATTGCTGCTATAATCCTTCGTCCTGAATCTGCATAGTTAATTGGTCTCGTTAATCAGTAAAGCATCATTAAAGTCAGTTCAGGCAGCGGCTTTAGAGCTAACCAGAATATTTCAACTTTCAACGCCTGATTGGGCTTGTCAAGGTTGATTTTATCCGTTAGTATTCGCGCCCTTTGTTGAAGAAGCCAAAGCGTAATAATGACGCTTAACAGGAATTAGTATGAAAACCTTTAGTGCCAAGCAAGAAACTGTTAAACGAGAGTGGTTCGTTATCGATGCTACCGATAAGATCCTAGGTCGTTTGTCGACAGAAGTTGCGCTTCGTTTACGTGGTAAACACAAGCCAGAATATACGCCTCATGTCGATACAGGTGATTACATCGTAATCGTCAACGCGGACAAAGTGCGCGTTACCGGCAACAAAGAGCAAGACAAAATTTATTATCATCACACAGGTTTTATCGGAAGCTTGAAATCAGTCAATCTTGCGAAGCTACGTAAAGAGCATCCTGAAAGAATACTCGAAAAGTCAGTTAAGGGAATGTTGCCAAAAAATTCACTTGGGCGGACTATGTTTAAAAAGCTGAAGGTTTATGCTGGTGCAACACATGAGCATGCAGCACAACAGCCACAGCCACTAGAAATTTAAAAGGTCTTTATTATGTCAGCCGAACAATATTATGGTACTGGTCGTCGCAAGAGTTCAGCAGCACGAGTTTATTTAACTGCTGGAAAAGGCGCGATTACAGTCAACAAGAAAAGCATCGAAGATTATTTTGGACGTGAAACTTCACGTATGGTTGTTCGTCAGCCATTAGAAACTGTTGATATGCTCGAAACTTTCGACATCAACGTCAGTGTTGCTGGCGGCGGTCCTAGCGGCCAAGCTGGTGCCATTCGTTTAGGCATTACTCGCGCCTTAATGCAGTACGACGAAACATTTCGTCCTGCTTTGCGTAAAGAAGGGTTTGTTACACGTGATGCCAGAGCAGTAGAACGCAAGAAAGTCGGCCTGCGAAAAGCACGTCGTGGCGTTCAGTTCTCTAAGCGTTAAGAAGAAAGTTACAAGTTTTGGAAAAAGCCTGCTTTATGCAGGCTTTTTTTTGCCTATGATTTAATGCTTAATATTTCTGTTTCGAGTCAATAGGGATGAGGCGCGCACTAGCAAGATCCTATTAAGGTAGTCGCTAGATACAGGTATGAGCCGGTATAACGAAATTAAGAGTTATAACTTGAAATCAGCCCATGCACCTTCATCCCAGCGAAGGCAGAACCCTAGGGCGTATTAGAGAAACGTAATACGCCGCATGGAATTCTAAGCGACCTTAGGCAAAAACCTTCCGAGCACCGTCATCTTCCCCAAGAATCAAAACATCGGCTGCACGGTGTGCAAATAAACCGACGCAGACAACGCCAGTCATTTGATTGATCTGGTTCTCTAACGAAAGCGGGTCTTCAATTTGAAGGCCGTGTAAGTCGAGGATAATATTGCCATTATCAGTCACAAAACCTTCTCTTAGTTTTGCTTCACAGCCAAATTTTTCTAACTGCCTAGCGACTAGATTTTGAGCCATAGGAATAACTTCCACTGGTAGCGGAAAGTTGCCGAGTACTTTGACCAGCTTACTGGCATCTGCAATACAAATGAATTCATCGCTGGCGGCGGCAATAATTTTTTCGCGAGTAAGTGCGCCACCACCGCCTTTGATTAAATGTAACTGATGATTAGATTCATCAGCACCATCAACATAGATAGACAAACGTCCAGCTTCATTGAGATCGATAACAGGTATGCCGTATTTTTGCATGAGTTCGGTTGAAGCAACTGAACTAGAGACTGCCGCCTTGATTTGCCCTTTAAAGTTTTCGGCGAGTAAATCAATGAAATGATTAACCGTCGACCCTGTTCCGACACCGATAATAGTATTTGGTTTGATATAATCGAGTGCAGCTTGTGCGGCTACAATTTTTTTCTCATCTGGGGTCATTTTAATTGTCCAATGCTAGAGTTTGGTAGAGTTTGGGGCATTTTATCGGCTGTATAATCAATTGTCATTCAAATCCTATTTATCAAGCATGTTAACTAAGCATAATAAATGATCCGCTAGAGTTGACTTTGTTAGCCTCTCAAGCACAATCGATCTCTTTTTTTAATTTATTGCTAAAGCGACCCATGTTATGGCACGACAACAGTTTTTGGAAAAAGTACTCACGGCAAGAGTGTACGACCTAGCACGCGAAACATCCTTAGACTACATGGGACGAATTTCGAACCGTAATGGTAATAAAATTTGGCTTAAGCGAGAAGACTTACAACCAGTGTTCTCTTTTAAGATACGCGGTGCATTTAATAAAATATATTTAATGCTAAAAGCTAACCCGGATTTATCTGGCGTTATTACGGCATCTGCAGGGAACCATGCGCAGGGAGTAGCCCTATCAGCGAAGAAACTGGGCCTTAAAGCCGTTATCGTGATGCCAGTAACAACGCCAGACATAAAAGTATCAGCGGTTAAAAGTTATGGTGCTAAGGCTATATTGTATGGTGAGAACTTTGATGCCGCAAAAAAATACGCATTAGAAATGTCCGAAAAAGAAGGGCTAGCCTTTATTCATCCTTTTGATGATGTGGATGTTATGGCGGGGCAGGGAACGATAGCCCATGAAATTATTCGCCAGCATCCTGATCATATTGATGCCATTTTTGTACCCGTGGGTGGTGGTGGATTAGCCGCTGGCATAGCTGGGTTTCTAAAAGCCGTTCGACCAGACATCAAGATTATTACGGTAGAGCCAGAAGATTCGGCGTGTTTTTATAAATCGCGAAAGGCAGGCCGACGAGTGATTTTAAACGAAGTGGGTACATTCGCTGATGGCGTTGCTGTCAAACAGGTTGGTAAACATACATTTGCGATGCTAAAAAATCTGGCGGATGACGCTATCACGGTCACCACAGATCAAATCTGTGCCGCCATCAAAGATACCTTTGAAGATACTCGGGCGATATGTGAACCAGCTGGTGCGTTGTCTCTGGCCGGACTTAAAAAGTATGCCGACATGCATGGTTTAAATGGGAAAACTCTAATTGCCATTAACTGTGGCGCTAATATGAATTTTGATCGTTTACGCCATGTTGCTGAACGTGCAGAAATAGGTGAGGATCGAGAAGCGTTGCTCGCGGTACAAATTCCGGAACGTCCGGGGAGCTTTAAAGAGTTTTGCCAGTTAATCGGTAAGCGTTCTATTACTGAGTTCAACTATCGTTATTCTGATGACAATTTGGCCCGTGTTTTTGCGGGTATTCAACTCACTAAGGGCTCTGACGAAAAAAATCTATTTATCGAAAAATTACAAACCTATGGCTACTCTGTGGTTGATATGACTCAAAATGAAGTAGCCAAGTTACATACCCGTTATATGGTAGGTGGCCATCCTGGTGGTGGTGTAAATAATGAATTGCTATATCGATTTCAGTTTCCAGAAAAACCAGGGGCGTTATTAAATTTTTTAATGAAGATGGGCAAGAAGTGGAATATCAGTTTGTTTCATTATCGCAATCATGGCTCAAATTTCGGCCGAATACTGATGGGGTTTCAGGTTGATAAGGCAGATTATAAAGCGTTTAATGCCTTTTTAGTGGGCTTGAATATTCCGCATTGGAATGAAACTGAAAATGATGCCTATCAACTATTTTTGAAGTAAACCAAGACTAACTTAAGGTGATTTCTGAGGGGTGGCAGCTAAGTGACGGAAATTGCTATTTAAGATTTTAATCGACAAGTAAAGAACCGATTAATAAGTGTACCAACCACGATGCCGTCGCAAATCTATCAACCTTGAACCTAAGGTTCAGGTGGGGTTATTGACAACCTCATCAGGCTTCCCGACGAATCGGGCATGCACACCAGCGTTGTACGAAAGACCCCGAGGCGGATAAAACGGCTCAAGGGTTTTGATGGCTGCTAACGAACACCGCAGTAGGTACAAATCCACTATACCCTTGATTAGGACGAAAAGTAAATTTAATTTTTTAATGACTCTGATTGTTCAAGAGCACGTGAAATTTTCGTTTCGAGGCTTTTTAATCGAGGTGATAAATCGTTACTGATATCTTTCACAGCGTCGCTGGTGCTAAGAAAGTCGTTGGCAATATTTAATGCGGTAATGACTGCGATACGCTCCGACCCGAGGATGTTGCCGCTGTCACGAACTTCGCGCATTTTCTCGTCTAGGTACTTCGCTGATGCTAGCAGAGCGGCCTGTTCGCCGGCAGGACAAGAAATTTTATATTCTTTGTCGAGAATAGTGATGCTAATCGGTTGTGGATTGCTCATGAGTTTAGCTCAAGTGAGCGTAATCTTGAAATCATTGCTTCAACCCGGGTTCTTGCTGTTTCGGTTTTATCGAGTAATTGGGAGCGTTCGGCTACCAGTTTTTCCTGTTGTTGGCGCAGGTTAGTATTTTCATTTTTTAATGACCCTACCGTGTCGATTAACTGGTCGATACGCTGTTCAAGCTGGCGAAGGTCATTTTCGGTAAAAAGAGTTTTATCTGAATCCATAAGTGAATCATCGTGCTTTAAATACAATCAGTCAACCGATGTGTATTTTTTGCCAGCTATGTGAGTGGTAGACTACAAGAAATAGTAACGATTCAACTCGTGCCTTGCATAGGTTCTATCAGCGTTAAAAAATGATTATTTACACTTGTAAAATCATATTTGCGCCTTGATCTAACTTACAACAGAAACAATCCGAGCCGTTACTGTTAATTCTGACTACTTTATGAGTAGTATTTAAAATTATACAAATCTATAGGTTTTCTACAATGCCGGAATTTGATTCAGTGCAAAATGCACTGGAAAAACTGGGTGCTACCGTCGACGCATCGGAGTCTCACGGAACCCTTTGTGGGCTATTACTGGATAATTGTGGGATGGCAGTATGGTTGCAGCATACGCTCGACGTGCTGCCGAGTAGCACGGATGTCTTAGCCACCGAAAATTTACAGGTGCTCAAACAGCTATTCGAAAGTAGTCGCGAACAGTTAAACACGGAGGATTTATCTTTTGAGTTATTACTGCCTGACGATTCGGATGATTTTGGTGTCCAGTTGTTAGGTTTGTCGACCTGGTGTCTTGGTTTTTTGTATGGATTAAGTGTCATATCTAAAAGTGATGCAAAGAACAATTTGAAAGAATTAGACGATCAGTCGCAAGAGTGTTTGTCCGATTTACTCGAAATAAGTAAAATCGATCACGACGAAATCGAAAGCCCTGAAACTGAAGGCCAGTTAGTTGAAATTGTCGAGCATGTCCGAATGTCTGTTTTATTCTTAAACGAAGCCATTAATCGTGTCATGCCCGCACCACCACTGCAGTAAAAATAGTATGAAACAATCAGAATTTAAGCACCGTCGCACTCAGTTGATGAAGATGATGGGTAAAAATAGCATTGCGATCCTACCGTCGTCATCAGAGTTAGCCCGTAACCGTGATGTCGATTTTCCGTTCCGACAGGATAGTGATTTTTTATATCTAACCGGATTTAATGAACCCGATGCGGTGGTTGTTTTGGCCCCAGGTCGAAAGCATGGGCAATATATTTTATTCTGTCGCGAAAAAGATCCCGAACAGGAAACCTGGCATGGCAGACGAGCAGGGCAGGAAGGCGCTATGGAAACTTATGGTGCGGATGACTCTTTTCCCATAGACGACATTGACGATATTTTACCTGGACTGCTAGAAGGCCGAGAGAGTATTTACAATGTGATGGGCCTGTCACCTGAGTTTGATCAAAGATTGATCGGTTGGGTGAGTCATATCAAAGTCCAATCTCGCAATGGTATGCAGGTACCATCTGAATTTTTGGCGCTGGATTTTATTTTGCACGACATGCGCCTATTCAAGAGTAAGGCCGAGTTGAAGTTAATGCGTGAGGCGGCTGCTATCAATGTTGTGGCTCATAAAAGAGCGATGAAGATATGCGAGCCAGGCCAATATGAATATCAGGTTGCGGCCGAATTTGATCATGAATTTAAGCGAAACAATACTCAACATGCGTATCCGGCCATTGTCGGCGGGGGTGCTAATAGCTGTATTTTGCATTACACCGAAAATACCGAAGTACTCAACGATGGTGACTTATTACTCATCGATGCCGGCTGCGAAGTTCAGGGTTATGCGTCCGATATTTCACGTACTTTCCCCGTTAACGGAAAATACAGTGCCGCTCAGCGTGAGGTCTACGAGATAGTGCTAGCCGCGCAAACGGCTGCGATTAAAAAGGTAAAGCCGGGTAATCATTGGAATGATGCGCACCAAGCAGCAGTACGTATCATTACCAAAGGTTTGATCGAGATGAAGTTACTCAAGGGGACTCTGGCGAAACTCATCAAAGAGCAAGCCTATCGGCGATTTTACATGCATCGTACTGGTCACTGGCTTGGACTCGACGTACACGATGTCGGCGATTACAAGGTTGGTGATCAATGGCGTCTGTTAGAACCAGGCATGGTATTAACCGTTGAACCTGGTATTTATATTCCCGCGAACAGCAAGTCGGTCCACCGCAAATGGTGGGATATCGGAATTCGCATCGAGGATGACGTGTTGGTCACCAGCACCGGTTGCGAGGTGCTTACTGACGCACTGCCAAGAAAAGTCGACGAAATCGAAGCTTTGATGGCGAGCCGAAAGTAAGCCTACTAAATAAACTGGACCCTAAACAATGGATACATCGACAATAGGTAGTTCGCAAAAACAAGACAGTATCGCTATTGTTGGCGGTGGTCTGATCGGTTTATGTGCTGCATTGGCACTGCAACACCCTGGTCGAGCCGTATCGGTTATCGAATCGAGTCCATTGTTGCAAAGCGAAAAAGATCCAACCGGTCTTAATACGCGTTCAATCGCCTTGTCTTATGCTAGCGTGCAAATTTTTAAGGCGTTGAATATTTGGAACGAGCTAAAGCACTTAGCCTCTCCAATTCGGACCATTCATGTCTCGTCGAAAGGACATTGGGGCGTCAGTCGCTTAAAAGCATCCGATTATGAACTCGAGGCACTGGGTTATGTTATCGAAAGCCATTTGCTCGGCAATTGCTTACTTGAAAAAATCAACCAGTCAAAATCAATTAAACTCTTCACTCGCTCGACATTTGAGTCCATTGAAGTCGATGAGACTGTACAGCTACGTTACCGAAGCCCTGAAGGCATTAAAAGCTTGCAGGCAGATCTAGTATTGATAGCTGATGGTGCGCAATCGAAGGCGCGAGAAAGTCTTGGGATAAAGCATGAGACTATCGATTATGCGCAGTCTGCCATCATCACCAATGTTTGTTTCGACAAGCCAATTGCGGCTGCCGCCTTCGAGCGATTTACTGAATCAGGGCCCTTGGCGATGTTGCCGCTTGGCCACAATCGATACGCCTGTGTCTGGACTTGCAAGCCTGCTGCTGCACTTGAATTGATGGCGTTGGATGACGATACATTTATGCAATCGTTACAGCAGTGCTTTGGTTTTCGACTGGGGTTTATTGAACAAGTAGGCAAACGCTTTAGCTTTCCATTACAGCGAACCGAAGCAAAATCTTTAACTGAAAATCGCTGTGTGATGATTGGAAATGCCGCTAATGCATTGCACCCAGTAGCCGGGCAGGGGTTTAATTTAGGACTGCGCGATATTGCCAGCTTGCAGGGTTTGTTGGAAGGTCAGTCGATTCTAGATCCAACGTCAATATCGCAATTGTTGACTGCATACGAGCAGCTAAGGCAGTCCGAACAAACCCAGGTGATACGTTTAGGTGATGGCCTAGTCAGTTTGTTCTCGAATGATTTACCCTTACTCAAGCACCTTCGTTCAGCTATTTTAGGTTTGCTCGACATAACCCCTGGGTTGAAGTCAGAAGTGGCGCTATCAGGCATGGGTTTAGCGACAGGCGGCAACGCTATGGTGCGAGGTCATTTGAGATGAAGCAGGTTGAGATGAAACAGAACAAACAAGCAAATGGCTATGACGTTATTGTTGCCGGTGCCGGCATGGTGGGTGCTTGCGCGGCTTTATCGTTAGCGCGCAAAGGTTTTCGAGTCGCACTGGTCGAGCCGTCGTCAGCCATCAAAAAAATTGATTCTGCCGATGCCGTTTATGACACACGCTTATCCGCGATTAGCCCTACCTCACAAAAATTTTTAAGGGATCTAGGCGTCTGGTCTACGATTGATCAAAATCGAGTCTGTGACTACGAAAAAATGTTTGTCTGGCATGCTAATGGCAACGCGCGAGTTGATTTTGATTGCGCCCAGTTAGCAAGCCAGAGTCTAGGGGCCATAGTCGAAAATAATCAAATTTTGGCTGCACTACACAATGCATGTCAGGCGCAGCAATCAATCGATTGGTTTCTATCAGACAAAATCACAACGCTGACTGAAAACTCAGAAACAACCGTTTCGATCAGTCTAGAGTCGAACGTGACTCTATCAGCAGACCTACTCATTGCCGCGGATGGGCGAGGGTCGAGCACCCGCGCTTTAACCAACATCGAAGTGATGAGTGGCAGTTATGATCAAATAGCCATTGTAGCCAATGTGACCACCGAATTACCGAATCAGTTAACAGCCTGGCAGAAATTCCTAAGCACTGGACCACTCGCCTTTTTGCCGCTCGCCAATGGCGATAGCTCGATAGTCTGGTCCTGTGATACTGAATTGGGGCAAGCAATGATGTCACTAGATGATGATGCTTTCTGTGCCGCACTTGGTGAGGCATTCGATCGCCGGTTAGGCCAAGTAACCAGTATTGGCAATCGTCAGAGTTTTCCGCTGGGATGGCATAGTTGCAAGCAGTGGTTAAGCCACCGAGTATTACTCATCGGTGATGCCGCACACAGCGTACATCCTTTGGCGGGTCAGGGGGTTAATTTGGGTTTTAGTGATGTTGCATTATTGATGCAATTAATAGGTGATCTTGAAAGTCCATGGCATAAGAAAAAACTACGTCAATTCGAACGCCAACGAAAAAGCGAAACAGCCCTAGCCACACATTTACTTAGTGGACTGAAATTATTATATGGGGCAGATAATTCACTGCAAAATATGATTCGAGATTTTGGCATGCAACTGGTTCAATCGAATAACGGCATTAAACGCCAGCT
>JBLILW010000029.1:0-16714 GCA_047638435.1 Urechidicola sp. | reverse complement strand
CACATGAAAACGTCGCTTTAGGCATGGGTGTTGAATCCTTGTCAAAAGCGGCAAAAAAACAGTTTAATATTTCTGCCGGCGTTCAAGTCATCGATATTAATCAATTGGGCGCTGCCCAGGATGCGGGTATTCAAAGTGGTGATGTCATTACAATGATAGACAATCAAGCTGTCACCTCATTGGAAGATTTTGATAAAATCACAAGCAAGCTGAAAGCCGGAAAATCAGTAGCATTACTGGTTCAACGCGCTTCGGGCCCCGTGTTTTTGGCGATTAGACCAGAAGACTCCTGATTGCCGCTTCAACTTTATTATCGTGAAAATTGTCACCTATGCGATGCCATGCGCAAAGCATTGGTGGTCTTTAACCGCGAAAAACTGTCAGTTAGTTGGGTCGAAATTGATATTGATCGTGATAAAAGCTTAATAGAACTTTATGATAGTAAAGTCCCCGTTCTATGTTTAGTCGAACTAGGCTTAGCAAAGCAAGAGCTTTGTCATTACTTCTTCGATGAAGCGGCCGTGCTAGAGGCAATCACCTTAAACCTGAATCACAAATCATACCCTTGAACCTGGATTCCCCAGTTGGCTCGATTGAATCAGTGTGATTTCTTTCTTCTACTGTTGTTTTCACCTTAATAGCTGTTGATTTTAGCTAGTTTGGCGTAAACTTCGCGCTTTTTTAGTGGCTTAGATTTCCGTTCGGGAATCTTGCGCCTAACTCGCTTAACTCTATGGGAATAATTCATCAATGCGGATGAAAAACATACGTAATTTTTCAATCATTGCGCATATCGATCATGGTAAGTCGACGCTGGCCGATCGTTTCATTCAGATCTGTGGCGGGCTCAGTGAACGAGAGATGGGAAGTCAGGTCCTCGATTCAATGGACTTGGAGCGTGAGCGTGGCATAACCATCAAGGCGCAATGCGTATCACTCAAATATACCGCGAAGGATGGTGAGACCTACACCCTGAACTTTATTGATACGCCAGGTCATGTCGACTTTTCATACGAAGTATCCAGATCACTAGCCGCCTGTGAGGGAGCTTTGCTAATAGTCGATGCTTCGCAAGGTGTTGAGGCTCAAACGGTCGCAAACTGCTATACCGCTATTGATCTCAACCTGGAAGTAATTCCCGTACTCAATAAAGTTGATTTACCTGCCTCCGAACCCGATCGGGTGAAACAGGAAATTGAAGAAGTCATTGGTTTAGATGCTTCGGATGCCATCGAAATTAGCGCAAAAACTGGTGTTGGCATCGACCTTTTGCTAGAACAGCTTATCGAGTTAATTCCAGCCCCTGCAGGATCTGAGACCAATAAAACACAGGCGCTCATTATAGATTCTTGGTTTGACAGCTATGTTGGCGTCATAACACTGGTACGGGTAGTCGAAGGTAGTATCAAGCCAAAACAAAAAATTCAAATGATGTCGACTGGGCGAGAATTCTTTGTCGAAAAAGTCGGGATTTTTACGCCTAAAAGAACAAATACTGAGAGTTTACAGGCAGGTGATGTTGGCTTTATTATATCGGGCATCAAAGATATCGATTCAGCCAAGGTGGGTGATACGATAACACTCAGTCAAAACCCAGCTGACAATGCGCTGGCTGACTTTAAAGAAGTTCAGCCACGAGTATTTGCTGGGTTGTTTCCGATTAGTTCTGATGATTATGAAGATTGCCGAGAAGCCCTCAAAAAACTAAAGTTGAACGATGCTGCCTTGCACTTCGAACCCGAAACATCGCAAGCATTGGGTTTTGGTTTTCGTTGTGGCTTTCTGGGCATGTTACACATGGAAATCGTGCAGGAACGTCTGGAGCGCGAATATGATCTTGATTTAATTACGACGGCACCTACAGTCAACTATCAAATTGTGACGACTGCTGGTGATACGATCGAAATACACAACCCCGCTGACTTGCCGCCCATTAACCAAATTGACCATATAAAAGAGCCTATTATTCAGGCGAATATTTTATTACCTGAGGCATATATTGGTGCCGTCATTACCCTTTGTATGGAAAAACGAGGCGTTCAAAAAGACATCCGCTACATGGGAAGCCAGGTGGCGTTAACTTTTGAGATTCCGTTAAGTGAGGTTGTGCTCGATTTCTTCGACCGATTAAAGTCAGTCAGTAGAGGCTACGCTTCATTTGACTATGAATTATTGCGATTCGATGAAGCCAATCTAGTCAGATTAGATGTCCTGATCAATACTGAGAAAGTTGATGCTTTGTCTTTGATTGTACACCGCAGTAACGCAGATTATAGAGGTCGAGAACTGGCCGCAAAAATGAAAGAATTGATTCCGAGACAAATGTTTGACGTCGCCATTCAATCTGCTATTGGCTCGAATATTGTGGCTCGAACCAACGTTAAGGCTTTACGAAAAAACGTGACGGCTAAGTGTTATGGCGGCGATGTCTCACGTAAACGAAAGCTATTAGAAAAACAAAAAGCAGGTAAAAAGCGCATGAAGCAAGTAGGTAATGTAGAGATTCCACAAGATGCATTCCTGGCCGTATTAAAAGTCGACAGTTAACAGATCCACCTAAAGAATATGCCTAAAAGCGAAGGAGAGTAAATATTAATGTTTCATTATGATTTTGAATTTTTTCTGTTACTAGCATCGGTAGTCACAGGAATTGTCTGGTTGATCGATAGTTTGTTTTTTTCTCCAAAAAGAACAAAAGATTCGAAAGGAAGAGCCTTTTCAGAACCGCTTTTACTCGAGTATTCAAAGTCGTTTTTTCCAGTTTTACTGGTTGTTTTAATCTTGCGAGGCTTTCTATTTGAACCTTTTCGTATTCCATCAGGCTCAATGATGCCAACGCTACTAGTCGGCGATTTCATTCTGGTGAATAAATTCAGTTACGGATTAAGGTTGCCTGTGGTTCACACTAGACTTACCGATGGCGATAAACCCAAGCTAGGTGATGTTGCTGTCTTTCGTTACCCACGCAATCAATCGCTGGATTATATCAAGCGGGTTATTGGTCTGCCGGGTGACCATATAGGTTATTACAACCGTCGTTTAACCATAAATGGAAAACCCTTACAAACTGAATTTGACCATCAGTATCAAGGCCTCGGCGAACTCAATAACATGATTAGAGGCAATGGCTGTGATAAGGTAGGTGCTAGTTGTCAGGTTCTAATTGAAAAGCAGAACAATGTTGAATATACGGTAATGAACAATTTACAGGTCAACCGTAGTGCTGATGGGGAATTATTTGTTCCAGCAGGGCATTACTTTGTTATGGGTGACAATCGAGATCACAGTAGCGATAGTCGTGTTTGGGGGTTTGTCCCTGAAGAGAATTTAGTTGGTAAGGCTGTTATGATCTGGATGCATTGGGATTGGCGTAGCAATGGCAATGGGCCAGATGTTTCTAGAATTGGAACGAGAATCTCCCAGTAGTTGTGTGAGATTATCTTTTTAAGGTTATTTTTTAGAAAGTATTATCATGGGAAAACGAATGAAAAGTTTAATTAGATCAAAAAACAAACAAAAAGGTTTATTAAGTTTTGGCTTGATGGTCCTAGTCGGATTTTTTGCATTATTGATTATCTCTTTCTTAAAAGTTTTTCCAATGTATTACGAAAATTACAAAGTGAAGTCGGTGTTGGAATCGGTGCGTCAAGATAGCGATATTGATCCAAAATCAAAACGTGCCATTTGGGAGTCACTCAGCAAACGACTCTATATACAGGAAGCCCGAACAGTACAGCGTGAGCATGTGAACATGACTCGAACAGATGAGAAGACAACCATTACTATTTCTTATGAAACAAGAGATTCATATATCGGCAATCTATTTATTGGTGCAAAATTTAGCGAATCGGTAGTAATTGACCGGTGAGCTTAAATCGACTTCAGTCGACATTAAACTATCGATTTAAACAGGAAGAACTGCTCAAGCAAGCACTCACTCATCGTAGTTTTTGTCGCGGTGCCAATAATGAGCGACTTGAGTTTTTAGGTGATAGCGTACTGAGCCTGATTATATCCCATAGCATATATGAGCAACAGCCAGGAGCTAGCGAAGGTGATCTGAGTCGTATTAGGGCATCGCTGGTTAATGAGGCTGCACTCGCTCGGGTAGCACGTGACATCAATCTAGGCGATTATATATTTCTGGGTGGTGGCGAACTCAAAAGTGGTGGGTTTCGTCGAGCGTCGATATTGTCTGATACAATGGAAGCGATTTTGGGTGCTATTTATCTGGATAGTGACTTTACTCAGGTGCAGGTAAGTATCTTGTATTTATATCGTGAATATTTACAAAACCTACCGAATCAGAACAGTTTAAAAGACCCTAAGACACGGCTTCAGGAATACTTGCAGAGTGAAAAAATTGATATCCCAGAGTACGTTGTAGTGAAAACCATTGGCAAATCGCACAATCAAACATTTACCTTAACTTGTCGTATTGATTCGTTGAATATTGAAACCAGTGGCATTGGATCAAGTCGCAAAAAAGCTGAGCAAGATGCCGCAGCCAAAGCTCTTAAAGTATTAAATAAATGAACGAATCTTTCAAGACAGGTTATGTCGCATTAATTGGGAAACCTAATACCGGTAAGTCCACCTTGATGAATGCCTTGATCGGCGAAAATTTGAGCATTACGGCACCGCGTCCTCAGACAACTCGCCATCAGATTCTTGGTATCAAGACAACTGAAAATTATCAGTGCATCTTTATCGATACACCCGGTATGCATGATGATAATCATAAGGCCATTCATCGTTACATGAACAGAGCCGCCACCAGTATGTTGCCCGACGCCGACCTTATTTGCGTATTGCTGGATATCAAACGGTTCAATGGCGATGATGAGAAAGTTCTTCAGCGTGTAAGTCAATATAAAAACGTCATCATAGTCCTTAATAAAATAGATTTACTGAGTAAACAGGCTTGTTTGCCAGTCATGCAGAAAATATCGGCGCTGATGCCAGATTGTGAAATTGTCCCAATATCTGCATTACAGAATGAAAATCTGGATAGGCTAGAGCAACTAATGATTAGTTACTTGCCGCAAGGCGTCCCACAGTTTCCAGCCGATCAGCTAACCGATAAGTCAATGCGGTTTATAGCCTCTGAAATTATTCGTGAAAAGTTGTTTCGTTTATTAACCCAAGAGTTACCTTATTCGATCACGGTCAGTATAGATCACTACAAAGTCGAGCCTGATATCACTCGAATATCGTCGACTATATGGGTTGAACGAAAGTCACAAAAGCCAATAGTAATCGGTAAAAATGGCAGCTTACTAAAGAAAATTGGCATACAGGCCCGCACCGATATTCAGCACCTTATAGATGCTAAAGTTTATCTACAGCTGTGGGTGAAAATTCGTGAAGATTGGGCCGATGACGAACGCTCACTAGCCTCGTTTGGTTACACTGATGCTAACGAGAATTTCTGACCAACCAGCTTACTTGTTACATAGACGTGACTGGCAAAATACTAGCCTGATACTTGACTTGCTAACCATCGATTTTGGTAGAGTTAGTGTGCTAGTAAAGGGTGGCAAAAGTAGTCGATCCAAAGCATTTTATCAACCATTTATACGTTTGTCTGTTAGTTGGACTGGGCGCCATGAGTTGAAAACACTGGTTGATATTGATGGTGTTAGCTTGCCGGTTGCAGAGCAACAGTACTTGCCCTTGCTCTATATCAACGAACTGATCAGCGTCTTTCTACCTGTCCACGAACCTAATCTAGAATTGTTTCAGTTGTATGGCTTGTTATTACAGAGTATCGATCATAAGGAAGCCGATTTAAGAGAATTTGAAAAGGAGTTGATGAATATTCTCGGTTACTTACCCGACACTCAGGTTGAGGCTAGAACTAGAATGCCAATTGAAGCCAGTGAACATTATCAGTTTTTGGCGAGTGACGGGTTTGTTATGTGCAGCAAAGCAAAAAAAAATACCATTGATGGTGCATCGATTATTGCCTGGAATGAAAAAAAATATGAAAGCCCAGTCGTCATGCAAATGGCCAAAGCTGTGATGCGTTGTATTATTGATTTTAATTTACATGGAAAACAATTGAAGTCTCGAACCATTTATCGGAAAATTCAAAATTACTTGTAACGGGTTGTTCTCTGCTAACAGGTAAGCAGATTCAACTATTTCTAGTAAACCATTAAAGGTTTCTTTAATTTTTTTTTCGCGATTGGCAAAGTGCCCTTGTTGCCCTTACTGTTGGCGCATAGTTACATGGATGTAACTTAATTAGAGCAATGCAGGTGCAATTGTCGAGCAGGAAAAAACAGTCAGGAAGAAACCTCTACTTTTAGTGGCACCCCTAAGCCTCCTCTATTATCAACCCCTATTATCTATCTCTTTTAGAAATTGCTGGGTTTCTTTTTGAATGTTCTCTAATTCATCATGAATTTCCAATACTATATATTGCTGTTGGCTATTTGAGCACGTTACCCTTGACTGTTGCCACGAGATAACTTGCTGTTTCAATCGGGGCAGGCTTGTATAACAGGTGGTGCCATGAAGTTTGTGAAGTATTTCAGAGAGCCTTTCTCTATTATTTTGTAATGCAGCTGATTTCAACTGTAGTTGTAAGACAGGTATGTCTCTAACTAAAATATTAAGAATCTTACGCAGGGTAATTTGGTTATTTTGAGACAGCTTTAACGACTGTTCGAAATCAATTGAAGGCTTCAAAATACTAGTAGGTTGTTCAGATTGTTGAGGTCGATTTAGTTCTGTTAAAGTGTTACTTATGTGACTTGAACCATCCAGAATACTGCGAAACTTTTCTTCATCAATGGGTTTGCTGAGGTAATAATTGAAGCCCAGTTTCAATAATCTTTGTGGTTCGTCATTTAGAATGTTCGCAGTCATTGCGACGGTTGGTGTTTGTTCTTGTGCTTTTTCACTTCGCATCATTTTCAGTAGTTCGATACCATCAATTTCAGGCATTTGTATATCAAGGACAATGAGGTCGAAGGTCTCTTTTTTGTATAGGGTCATTGCTTCAAGCGCGTTCATCGCTTCATAAACCTGATGGCCCCATAGCCCGATCAGCTCACTAGCTAATTTGAGATTTATTTGATTATCATCAACTAGCAAAACTTTTTTTGAAATGACGGGTAAGGAAGATATTGGTAAAGTCGTAGTTATGGTTTTGCTGTCATATTGAAGCCTATCAAGAGCCTTTTTCAAATTTAGGCTGTTGGTGGTAGTAGAAATAAAATCCAACTCTAAATTCAATTTCGCTTTAATCATCGTTTGGTCGTAATGCATGATGATGATGTGAGTCTGCTCAATAGAAATACTTTCCAGGATTTGATGCAAGTTAAGGTTGAAATGACGCAAATCAATCGCTAGAAAATCAATGTGATCCAAGTTTTTTATTATATTTGAATTGATGGATTCGGCACTATCAGACTCAGATATTAACATTGATTCGGTGGCAATCTGTGCCCCGTCAAACAGCGATGTAATTTCTTGCAAGCAAGTTGCCCTACTAGATAATATAAACGCTAATTTATTTTCCATATGAATCAAAGGATCAATTTGAATGGGCTGTGATGTTATTAAAAATGGTAGGCGTACTGAAAATTTGGTACCAACCCCTATTTTGCTTTGCATTGATATCTCACCAGTCATTAATCTAACTAGGTTTTTACTGATGACGAGCCCCAACCCTGTACCCGTAAAACGCCGGTTAGTCGCTGTGTCAACTTGGCTAAATGCTTCAAACAGAGTTTCCTGATCCTTTTCAGATATGCCAATACCGGTATCTTCAATAGTGATTAGAATAGTCACATCGGACTCCGTCTGTTGCTCCACCGTCACTTTGACGACTACCTCGCCTTCGTCTGTGAACTTTATTGCGTTGCCTATTAGGTTTAGTAGTACCTGTTTAAGTCTGAGCTTGTCACCACAAACAAAACGAGGGGTGTCGCTATAAATGATCAAAACAAGGTCGATGTTTTTTGACAGTACGTTTATAAAAAGAAGATCTCTGGCTTGTTGAATAGTTTCATAAAGGTCGAAGTTGTCGTCTACTATCTGCAGTTTCCCCGATTCCATTTTTGAAAAGTCAAGAATTTCACTGATGATATCAGTCAGATCATTGGTCGATTTCAGGATGATATCGGCGTAGCGTTGTTGTGTGGGATTTAAGTCAGATTGGGACATCAAGTTAATAAAGCCTTTGATGCCATTGATTGGCGTTCTTATTTCATGACTCATATTGGTCAAGAAAATAGATTTTATTTTGTTTGCATGTTGAGCTTCATCCTTGGCGAATTTAAGTTCGCTATTTTTACCCTTAAAATCATCAATTACTTCGCTTAATTGTTTTGTGGCGTACTGGATTTTTTCATTCAAGTCATTTCGATTGGTTAGTAATGCCGTGGTCATTTGATTAAATCCTTTCTGCAATTCACCAATTTCATTACTTTCCAATGACTCAATAACCTCACCTAGGTGATCATTTTCTACTTTTTTGATGTGTTCTAATAATTTGAATATTGGACGAGTAATACCCCCGCTTATAATGGCACTAAGCACTAGTGCAATAAATAGAATGGCGATAAAAAATGTAATTGAGCTGTAGAGTATATTTTCTTTTGTTTTTTCAAGTTGTTTGCGAGAAATATTGAGGTGTACCCAACCAATCACTCGATTTTTCTCATCGTAGTTTTGATCGGGAGCGAATACATCAGAGCCTTCAATACTTTGTGAGATAATGGGTAAGCGATAGTAAAAATAATTGGCAATTTTAATCGTGTCATTTTCGGTCGAAATTGCTTTCGCAATCACCTTGCCATTTTCGTTGTATACGGATGCAAGAATAACTGCTTGCGTGTCTATTGTTTTGTTTAGCAAGTGTTGAATTTGCCCATAATTACCTGACAGCATATTAAACTCAGATGCACCAGCGAGTTGTTTGGCAATAATTTGGCCTTTACTTTGAAGAAGATTATATGCCTGGTCGACATTATTGGTGAAGTGGATGTAGGTAAAAAAAACGTCAACTAACAAAGCTGGAATTAGTGCTATAAGCAATATTTGATACTTAATGCCAAGTTTTTTCATTGTGACAACTCGTTTAATCTGTCGGTTATTTTTTTTTCATTGGGTAGGTTGATGCCGAGCGCACGAGCCACTCTGCTATTTACCTCGACTGAAAAATATTCTGCAAATTGGATGATTGGCTTGGTTAGTTGGCGCTTAACGATTAACTGTCTGATAACAGAGGCTAATTGCAAACCTATGTCTGGAGGTGATGAAAATATTGAGGCAAGTGCCCCAGCTTTAACATGTGAAGGTGAATAACTGATGATGGGTTTTCTACTGCGATATGACGTTAGCAAAATACCTTTGAGCGTATTATTGTTATAGATATTGTCGTCGGGCAGTAATAAAAAGGCATTATTATTTTTCAACAGTTGCCTGACTGTCGTTAATAGATTGGTCTGTTTTTGAAATTCATATTGGTCAAGTTTGAAGTCAAATTCTGAGAGTGTATCTTGCTGTTTTTTGTTTAACGTTAATTTTTTTGAGCCAATGATACCGACCGAGCGAGGCTGCAACATCAGAGCAGTGAAAGCTAGATATCGTGATAATGGTTGGTCGAGTAAAACTACGCTGTGATGTTCAAGTTTGGTCTGATGTCGTTGCCGTTGATTCAATGTGAGATATGCGCTGACTATACTTTTAGTGTCATATTTTCTAGCTATTTCAAGAGCAGCATCAATGCCGAGTGTAATGATGATGTCGCTGGCCTGAAGTTTCTGATGGTGGGTGTCAACGGTATCAGCGTTTATGACCGTAACTTGGAAAGCGTCACCTAATTCACGACTTAGACTTTGATTAGTTTGTTCAAAGTAAGAATTATCATTGCTCTGGATAACGCTAATTTGTAAATTGGCTGCCGCGAGTGGCAGTAGTAGGCTCGGAACTACTAAGAGCAATCCTAATAAAAGTGGTTTGCTAATGGGTACCTCTAAAAATAGTGATTGTTTCGTGGTCTGTTTTTTTACTGCTCGGCAATTGCTCCTGCAATGTTCTAATTTCTTACATCCCTGTAACGATGCACCAATAGAAAGCGCCATGTGGCGAAACATACTCGCATACATGTTACTCATGGCAATAAGTATAAGTAGCCTGAACAACCACCGCGTGGAGAATCTCAGTGTACGTGAAGTACATTAGGGTCGACCGGACCGGCGCAACAGCACAGAGCTTATGTGCATGGATGTACGGTTTGTCGATTTTGCATGAGCACAAAAATCGGTGAAGCTGGGATTACGGAAAAAATGCATTTTTAGAGATGCCCTTATGTAAAAAGCCACCCTCCTTGCTGATTTTTTCCTTATTCCCATTTTCGATTAAAACCCGCTACTAAACCTTAAAAAAAAGATTTTTTCTGCAATGTTTTCTGGCCTGTAATCACTGTACTCTTCAAGTAAGTTTTGGCCAATAAGTTCGATTTGCGTGTTACTTTCTTGAGAAATGATGTAGCCGTAACGTAAGTCCAACTTGCTGAATGCAGGTCGGACTGATGCGCCCTGCCTCCATCGCACTTCGTCCAAATAGTAATAAGATGCCGAAACATGATGTCTGTCACGTAAATGATAACGCATGTGCAGAAACCCTGTTTTCTCCGAAAAGGAAGCCTCATAGGTGGCCACATTGGATTCTACCTCAATCAGACTGAGACCAGCCTGAAATGTCAGTTCGGTAATCGGTTGGTAATCGAATGACAGTTCTATACCAGACACTTGGCTTTTGCCACTATTGATATAAGTTTGCACGGCCTGATTTATCCCCAAGGTGACGTGGGGCACCTCGATTTTGGTATCGACGATCTGGTCAGAGATAGTATAAGTGAAAAGTTTGATATCACTGCCTATGCTGGCATGACTCAGTTGACTGCGTAGCCCAATCTCGTAAGAAAGGATATTTTCAGGCTTGATGTTTGGATTACCTAGGTTAAGTAAAATATCGGCCTGAACTGGTCCAACACCCGGCACGGTACCGCTAACGGTGGAAACCGAGTAAGCAGAAACCTCAAAGAAAAGTGGGTTTCGCTTTGCCTTCGAAATGACAAGGCGCAATGCATGCTCATTAGACATGGTTCGGATTATAGACAATCTGGGTGAATATTCGAGCTCAGTCAAGCTGGAGTTTTCTACCGATGTCCCAAAATCAAGCAGCCAGTTCTTGTTAACGCGCCACTCAACACCACCGAAAAGTCGACCTGTGTTGACATAGTGAGGCTTGTTTTCCTTATCAAGTAAGGGTGACTGAATTCTGTCATGCCGAAACCCAGCACCATAGACCAGTCGTAGGGCTGAAGAGAACTCTTCGGTTCGTATTACCTCAACATCAGTTCTGTCTGACTTTCTACTTTCGTCGATGAGCGCAACCGCATTAGGAACTGGACCCAAAGCAAATGGGAGTGAATTATATTGATCTGCCACCTCTTGCAAAGTATGCGTCAACTTTAAAATAGTATTGTCGGTATCCCCAACGGCCTCCCATTGCAAGTTGAAGTAAATATTGGTGGATTCCTGTTCTCGTATTCCATTCCCTACAGAATTGTGGCTACCTGTACCTGTCGTACTGTCACTGCCACCAAACTGAAACGTCCAGAACTGATTATGGGCGGAAACCAGGTCAAGACGAAAGTTGGCGGTATTGATTTGTTTACTGTCGTGGACATTAACAAAGCCCTCATCGTTTCGGGTGCCAGCACTGAGACGCCAGTCTAAATCACCAACATGGTAACCGTGCCGGACATAAGCATCTTTTATGTTCGGGTTAGCATTGTCGCTGGCGGTGACTGAATAACGCGCGTCAATATCTTCGGCGGCGTCTCTGGTGATAATATTAATAGTGGCTAAAAAGGCGTTTGCACCGTAGGTTACTGCGTTTGGGCCACGAATCACTTCAATACGCTCGATGTCTTCAATCAATAGCGGTAAGTTTGACCAAGGGATTCCACCAAATGAAGGGACAAATACCGATCGACCATCAATCAAAACCTGCATTTGACGTTCATATTGTCCACCATTGCCGTGGTAGCTGACGACAGGAGTATTACCGTTTAAAAAGCCAACAATAAAGCCCGGTACCAAGCGAAATAGCTCCGATACGTCACGAACGCCAGAGGCTTCAATTGTGTCCCGATCAATGACGCTGACCGTAGCAGGTGCTTCAAGCAGGGGTTTACTCATGCGTGAAGCGGTTAGTACGAGAGGCGCATCTCCAAAAAAATCTGATTCAGCAGAAGTATTTATGTCTGACGACCATAGTGGTGAAGAACAGATCAGCAAAAAGGCACAGTTAATGGTATTTAAATAACGAAAAGACAAAAGGTATTACTCCAGACCTTGACGGTCAATACGTTTGAAAAGCTATTTAGAAAAATAAAATGCCACTAACCGATTAAGGCGACCTATAAATTCAAATAACATTACTAACAAAATCGCGTAGTAAGCGATTCGTCATTCGAGTAAAATAAGCCTGGTTATCATTTTATTGATAAGTATCTCATCGTCCAGACTAGACACCTTTAATAATTATGTTTTTAGAAGATTATATAGGAAACACGCCACTCGTTACATTGCAGCGAATGGGTATTTCAAGTGGAAACCGAATATCGGTCAAGTTGGAAGGGAATAACCCAGGGGGGTCGGTCAAGGACAGGCCTGCCTACAGCATGATTAAGCAGGCAGAACTTCGCGGGGAAATTTCTCCTGGTGATACTCTGGTCGAGGCAACTAGTGGCAATACAGGTATCGCGTTAGCGATGGTAGCCGCTACCAAGGGCTATCATTTGATTCTAATCATGCCGAATAATATGACCCGAGAGCGCTACATTACAATGAGCGCTTACGGGGCCGAAATCATCCTAATAACCAAAGAAAAGGGCATGATGGGCGCTCGAGACTTGGCGATCGAGATGCAAGCACAGGGTAAGGCTAAGTTGCTTGATCAGTTTGCGAATCCCGATAATCCGCGCGCTCATTTTGAGACAACTGCACCAGAAATCTGGCAGCAAACCAATCAAACCATGACGCATTTTGTTAGCTCAATGGGCACAACTGGCACTATTATGGGGTGTTCGCGTTACTTTAAACAGGTCGACTCGTTAATTCAAGTCATTGGTGTTCAACCGGAGGATGGTTCAGTTATAGCGGGTATTCGTCGCTGGCCTAAAGAATATGTTCCGAAGATTTATGATCCCAGGAATGTTGATCGAGTCATGGATATATCTCAGGGTCAGGCAGAAGAAACCAGTCGTCAGTTAGCGTCGCAGGAAGGCATTTTTTGTGGGGTGTCTGCAGGGGGTGCTGTCGCAGTTGCCCTGCAAGTATCACAGCAGCTTGCAGCCGAGCAAGTGACTAATGCTCATATCGTGACTATCATTTGCGACCGTGGTGATCGTTATGTTTCGACGAACTTATTTGAATAAACCATTTACATCAGTGCTTATCGTTAATGTAGAGCGATCAAACACTCATTAATAAAAGCCTTTAATAACAATTCAATAATAATGCCGCCATGAACGTATTAACATTTAAACTAAAAACTATCCCTGATATCGACGGTTGTCGCAAGTTATATGATTTGCATGGCTTATCTGACGACGATGTGGCGAAAGCTGTTTTTCATAAACGACGACAGGAAGCCAACACAGAACTACTACGCCATCACCTGCATAAGGTGATTTCGGTGTCTGCGGTACTGAGAACGGAAGATCAATTTAAAGTATGGTCATTGGGTACGGTAGAATCCAATGAGCAGGATTTATTACAGCGTTTCTATAGCGGGTTAGCACGCTATACGCCCAAGCTAGTGTCTTGGGGTGGAGTCGGATTTGATTTACCAATATCTCACTATCGATCATTGTTATACCCAGTCAATGCTGACCAGTACTGGGCAGCAGGGGAGGGCGATAACAGTTTTCAAAATGATAATCTCTCCTGTCGATATAATGATCGACACACTGATTTAATGGATCTTCTATCTGGCTATCAAGCCAGTGCTAGTGCTCCCCTGAACGAAATTGCTACACTTTGTGGTTTTCCTGGCAACACGGTCGATATGGCGAACATCAGCACCAATCAACAAATATGGGACAGCTATCAAGCTGGTGGAATCAAAAATATTCGTGCTGCTGGTGAAACAGAGGTGCTCAATACTTATTTGGTGTATCTCAATTTACAGCGCAATCGCGGCGTAATTGACCAAACCCAATATGAGACTGAATGTCGATTGGTGCGTGACAATCTTACTGCATCAGATCAATCTCACTTAATTACATTCGAAAAAACCTGGCTTGACCAGTAGAGCCTTACCAATGGAGAAAATATAGATGGCTGGTCGTAAACGCCGTAATCGGTTACCCGAACCTAGCAATGTTGTGATTGAAAGCATGTCACACGAAGGGCGTGGCATAGCGCACGTCGATGGCAAAACTGTATTTGTGTTTGGTGCTTTGATCGGTGAAGAAGTCAAAATTCAGATCCGAAAATCACATCGAAAGTATGACGAAGCGATAACCCTAGAAGTCATCCAGGCCGTAGAAGCTCGTATCAAGCCAAAATGTGCAGCTTTCAAAGTGTGTGGTGGATGCAGCCTGCAACACATGAGCAGTGACGATCAAGTTGCATTTAAGCAACAATCGTTGCTCGACACCATGCAACACGCAGGCGTCACTATAGGTAATGTGATGCCAGCGTTACTTTCTCATCCATGGGGCTATCGTAAAAAAGCGCGGCTAGGCGTTAAGTTCGTGCGTAAAAAAGAGCGGCTGCTAGTTGGCTTTCGAGAAAGAAGCGCGCCATTTTTGGCAGATATGGCGCAGTGCGAAGTATTAATACCCGAAGTCGGCCATCATCTAGACGACTTGTGCGCGCTAATAGACGGACTAGACGCAAAAGAAACCATCCCTCAAATCGAAGTCGCTGCCGATGATGACCACATTGCACTGGTATTTCGACATCTAGACGACTTGACAGAGCATGACCGTGCTGCCTTGACACTGTTTGCCAAAAACACCGGCTTTTGGCTGCAACTGCAATCAGCAGGGCCAGATAGCGTTGTTAATTTGTACCCAGAACAACAAGTGTTAAGCTTCATGCCCTTGAAAGACGATAATATTAAAATTGGATTTAGTCCGGTCGATTTCATTCAAGTCAACACTGAGATCAATCAACAGATGGTTGCGCAGGCTCTGCACCATCTGGACTTAAAACCAACCGATCGCGTGCTCGATTTGTTTTGTGGGTTAGGCAACTTCACATTGCCAATGGCCCGCCGATGCGCGCAGGTTACCGGTGTCGAAGGTGATGAGGCGATGGTAGGCCGCGCCAGACAAAGTGCGAGCGATAACCAAATTGAAAATACCGAATACTTCGCGACTGACCTGACCCAGCCGGAAGCTGATGCCAGCTGGATGCGCGCAAAGTTCGACAAAATACTCATCGACCCACCCCGGTCTGGCGCGATGGAAATAGCTGAAATTATCAACCGATTCAAAGCACAAAAAATAGTGTACGTGTCCTGCCAGCCCTCTAGCCTGGTACGTGATAGCAAAATTATTTGCAGTCATGGTTACAAGCTTGAGCATTTAGGCATTATGGATATGTTCCCGCAAACAGCCCACGTAGAATCGATGGCTGTTTTTAGCAAATAACCAAATAAGAACTCAATCACGAAAGCATATCAGGAGAAGACGTGAAAATAATCAGCGCAATAATAAAGCCATTCAAACTCGACGATGTTCGAGCCGCCCTGTCAGACATAGGCATTAACGGCCTAACCGTCTCCGAAGTGAAAGGCTTTGGCCGCCAGAAAGGACACACCGAACTCTATCGAGGCGCCGAGTACGTCGTCGATTACATCCCGAAAATGAAACTGGATATCGCAGTGGACGACGACGAAGTTGACCGTGTAATTGATACCATTGTGGACTCCGCCAAAACAGGGAAAATTGGTGACGGGAAAATATTTGTGACTAATCTTGAAAATGCGGTGCGTATAAGAACGAGTGAGTCCGGGGCGACCGCGTTGTAGGCTAGTGTTGTGTGTTTGAAAAATATTATGTGAATTCAATCAATTTGGAAGCCTATTTATGTAACCCCAATCGCTCGATTCTGTATATTAATGGTGGTTATTTTTTTTTTAAGCAAAGGTCTATTTAGGCGCCCGCAGTTGGTCTTGCGGATAATGAGGTTTTTGTCCGGTTTTAGACAGTTCGACCTTTTTTACAGTACCCGGTTGTCGTCCTGGTCTAACAACTCTTCAGCAGCGTCGAGTTGCTCTAGCTCATCGTTGGCAACCGCTTCGGCGTAATCGACTGCATCAGGCGCATTGTATTCGGCAATCGGTGTACCAATAGAACCATAAGCAATGAACGCAGACTGGTCTTTAACATCCAGGCCGGCTCGAGACTGAATTCGTATCAGAGTGAAAAGTAATATCAGGCCAAATATAGAGGCAATCCCCCAGAAGAAAAATGTCACGCTATAGAAATCCATGAAGAAGGCGACGATAATTGGCCCCGTACTTAAGCCGATGCCCGATACCATCACCAGGCTACCGCTGGCCCCCACGATTTGACCTGGTTCGAGCCGGTCGTTAGCGTATGCGATACAGATTGAATACATCGGCATAGCGGCACCACCGAGTAACAGTATGCTGGCAAAAAAAGCAG
>JBLILW010000028.1:0-16810 GCA_047638435.1 Urechidicola sp. | reverse complement strand
ATCACGGCTGAAGTGGCACCTGCGGGATATACTTTCGACTATCAGGGCCAGTCGCGCCAGCTGATTCAAGAAGGCTCTGCATTAGCGCTGACTTTCGGTTTTGCCATTATTATTGTTTTTCTCGTGCTTGCAGCTCAATACGAAAGCTTTCGCGATCCGTTAATCATCCTAACCACGGTGCCACTCGCAATGTTCGGCGCTTTAATACCGATGTTCCTATGGGAAGTGTCAATGAATATTTACAGCCAGGTTGGCCTAATAACGTTAATAGGCCTAGTCAGTAAACACGGCATTCTAATAGTCGAATTCGCTAACGAAATACAAATCAACGAAAAACTACCACCAGGTCAGGCAGTTATCAAAGCAGCTTCGATGCGCTTACGACCCATTTTGATGACCTCGTTTTCAACCATCATTGGCATCATGCCACTGGTGATTGCCAGTGGTGCGGGTGCTGCAAGCCGTCAGGCAATTGGTATCACTATTGTATCTGGTTTTGCGATTGGTACATTGTTTACCCTGTTTGTACTGCCAGTGATTTATACCTATTTTGCGAAGAATCGTTATTTGGAAGCAACTGGCACGTAAGACTGGAAAATAAGTACAACAAAACAAGCTCAGGAAAAAACTAAGTTAGTCATAACGTCTTATTGAGAAGTATTTAGTTGAAATTTGAACAAAAAAACATTATCCAAGCCTGCGGTAAAAGCTCTTTCACACGTGGCCAGGAATACTTCAAGTCGGGCCGAGTGCTTTCACTCGATTACGACGCGATTAAACGAGGCGTTGAGCTCACTAGTCGCACACTGGGTAGCGGCGGTAATATCTATAATCAGACAGTATTTCTTGATTTTCAAGGCGGTTATATTGAGATCGACGGTCAATGCGACTGCCCTGTTACCTATAATTGCAAGCACGTCGTCGCCGCCTGCCTGGAGTACAAGGCAGAATTAGAGACTCCGACACTGCCCCCCGTAACGGTAGCTAAGCCAATTATTCCAGAACAAGGAAAAGTGTCTCGTTGGTTGCAAAATTTAACTGAATCGGCAATCGATTATCGATCGCCTATGGCCAAAGAAACCAAGGACTGTTTGGTTTTTATTCTGAGTACTCGACACGACAATCAAAGCTTACTTAAACCGCGTGAACTATCCGTTTCGATACGTGCCACACACCAACGCAAGAACGGCAAGGGTCTGGTAAAAGGTCGTGAAATCGCATTACACAATATCGATGACCGCCTTAGTGACTTTCATGCACTGCCTATAGATTGTGATATCACCGCATTTTTACAAACCACAACTGAATATAATTACTGGAATACACCCGCAACTATCCGCGGACGAGCCGGTGCATCGGCAATGACGTTAATGCTCGAAAGTGGTCGTTGTTACTGGCAAAATTCAGATGGCTTCCCCATTCAAAGCGGTGAGCAAAAGCAATTACAGCTGGACTGGAAAGCTCAGGCGAATGGTGATTTAGCTTTGCAACATAACCTTGGTAAGCACTGCCTATTGCTCAACACTCAGCCTGTTATGTACTTAGATACCCAGCGATTGCAGGCCGGTAGCCTCGATGTACAACAATGGAGTCTAAAGCAACTCATCGAGTTAGCACAAGCACCCGAGATACCGGCTGATGAGGCCAAAACTGTGACGCAACAATTGCTCCAAAGCTATCCTAACCTCCCACTGCCACTTCCGACTGAAATCGCTATTCGAGACAATGAAGGCGGCGTGATGAATCCTTGCCTGACACTCACGAGTATCGAACACATAGGCCAAACGTTAGAGCACTGTTTGTTACTCGACTTTGATTACAACGGTGATCGCGTGCCTGCCTTTCCATTTAATGACCAAAGTACATTATCTAGTCAAGGTGACTGGGTTAGGTTAAGCCGGAATACTGAAGCAGAAGAGCGCGCCATTAACACACTCATCGGTTATGGATTTCAACTCTGTGAACCTATTGGCAGTAAAACCCAATCACTGAGACTCTTGCCAATAAGTGACATCAGCAATATCGGCATTGGCGGCTGTTGGGCTGATTTCATCGAGCGAGGTATCGATGAGCTACGCGACGAAAGCTGGAAAGTTGAGATTGATGAGCAGTTCCACCTACGCTTTGAAGCCGCTGACTGGGAGGCTGAGATTGATGGTGATGAAAATGACAGCGACTGGTTTAGCCTTCGCTTTGATTTGAAAATAGGCGACGAGAGCCTGCCTCTCGCACCTTTACTTACTCCACTACTCGGGCTTGATCCCGCCGATCTGCCAGAAGTCATCACCTTACCGATTGAACAACACCGTTATATACGATTGCCTTACGAACGTATTCAGCCCTTTTTGAGTACTCTACAGGAATTATTCAGCCGCCTGCCTGACGATAATGGGCGGCTACGCCTATCTCGGTTTGATGCCATCAGCATCGACCAGTTAGCCGAACAAGGAGCTGCCATGCGAGGGGCAGAAAACTTACGTCAGCTGGCTAAACAAATGAAAAATTTCGACGGCATTAAAACCGTTGAATTACCCGCTGGGCTGAACGCCGAGTTACGCCCCTATCAACAAAGTGGTTTGAACTGGTTACAGTTTTTACGTGAATATCGCTTTGCTGGCATACTCGCCGACGATATGGGTTTGGGTAAAACTGTGCAAACGCTTGCCCATCTGCTAGTAGAGAAAAATGCGGGTCGACTCGACAAACCAGCACTGGTTGTCGCCCCCACCAGCCTCATGGGTAATTGGCGTAGAGAAGCCGAGCGCTTCGCACCTGCACTACGCGTCATTGTTTTACATGGCACAGAGCGCCACCAATTATTTGATGACATCACTAATTGTGATTTGTTGCTCACGACCTACCCGCTATTGTCGCGTGACAGCGAACAATTACAGGCTCAACAATATCACAGCATTATCCTTGACGAAGCTCAGGCAATCAAAAACCCGAACACTAAAATGGCTCGGCTGGTGCGACAGCTTCGCAGCGAACACCGTTTGTGCCTGACCGGTACACCGATGGAAAATCACCTCGGAGAACTTTGGTCACTATTTGACTTTTTGATGCCCGGGTTTCTCGGTGACAGCAACACATTCAAAAAGCAATATCGGACTCCGATTGAAGTCCACGGTGACATCGAAAAGCAACAAAAACTAGCACAACGAGTGCAACCTTTTTTATTGCGTCGTGAAAAAGATGAAGTTGCCTCCGAACTACCACCCAAAACAGAGATTCTTCATACAGTCGAGCTTGAAGGTAAACAAGCAGAACTGTACGAAAGCATTCGACTAGCGATGGACAAGCGTGTCCGCGAAGCAATTAAAACTCAAGGACTAGCACGAAGTCATATCACCATTCTCGATGCATTGCTAAAACTACGCCAAGTCTGCTGTGATCCGCGTCTTTTGAAACTCGATCAAGCCAAGAAAGTTACCCAATCGGCCAAGTTATCACTACTCATGGACCTACTACCCGAGCAAATCGAAGAAGGACGACGTATTATTTTATTCTCTCAATTCACCTCGATGCTGTCATTGATCGAAGAAGAGCTAAAAAAATACAATATCGAATACACTAAACTCACCGGGCAAACAATCAAACGTGACGAAGCCATTCAACGCTTTCGTGAAGGGGACGTTAATTTATTCCTAATCAGTTTAAAAGCAGGCGGCACCGGCTTAAACCTGACCGAAGCAGATACAGTCATACTTTATGATCCTTGGTGGAATCCAGCAGTCGAAGCACAGGCAATTGATCGCGCCCACCGTATCGGCCAGGATAAACCGGTATTTATCTATCGGTTGATGGTTAGCGGCAGTGTCGAAGAAAAAATGCTCGCAATGCAAGAAAAGAAACGCTCACTGGCTAAAGGTATCTACTCGACAAAAAGCAAAGATGAGACACCCCTTCTTGACACCAATACTTTACAAAATCTATTCTCACCTTTAGGGAAAATTTAAAAATTCACTTTTCTGCGATTGCGGCGTGGCCTCGTGGTCCCTACTGATGGTAGCTCCGTGCTGGTGCATCAGCCTGGTCAATTCTCATGTCTCTGGCAAGCCCTAACAGGCCAACAAAAACGTCATCGACAGATCGAGGGAGTTGATATTAGTAGGCCGGAAAAGCGAAGCGCCTTCCGGCGAACTATAAATGCCGTATTCCCGCACACCAGATTGTTACGAGCGTTTTTTTGTTTATTTGGTTGTATCTGAACGTTCGTGCCTGATGGTTCCTAAGGCTTATCAGGCTTGCGCATTGAAAATGCGTACTCATCAAGATTCAGTCATTCGTTTCCAGCTTCCAATTAAACATAATCATTTCATTTTTTTGCGCGGTTGACAGGCGAAATTCAAAATACTATAGTTCGACACATGTCGAACTATAGTATTGAAAATCAAGCCAACATGTTTAAGGCACTAAGCAATTCGAATCGTCTTGCGCTATTCCAACGCCTGATGACTTGCTGTGAGCCGGGCACTAAATGCAGCCCTGAGGAAGTCGTCAAATTCTGTGTCGGTGAATTAGGTGAGGGTTTAGATATTGCGCCTTCAACTCTTTCACATCATTTAAAAGAGTTGAACAGAGCCGGGCTGGTTGAAATGGCAAGACGTGGGAAGTTAGTGGAGTGCTGGGTCGAGCCTACAACATTGAAAAAACTAGCCACTTTTTTTAGTTAGTCAGTTAGTTAATAACATTTATTTTAAGAGGATTCTATTGTGAGTGGATGTTGTACACCAAATTCAGATTCAGGTTCAAATATGGATCACAAAGAACACGATGATCACCGTCAAAATGTACGTGATGCATATGCGCAAGTAGCAAATGCAAGCAATGAAGGTGAAGCACACGGAATTGAAAGTAGTTGCTGTGGCGTTTCAGATGATAGTGAAATTAACACGCTTATTTCGACGCGTATGGGATACAGTGGAGATGACATAGATAATGTACCAAATGGCGCAGACATGGGCTTAGGTTGTGGGAACCCACGCGCGATTGCTTCATTAAAAGTAGGTGAAGTTGCGATTGATTTGGGGGCTGGTGGAGGATTTGACTGTTTTCTAGCGTCACAAGAAGTTGGTCCAAGCGGACAGGTTATTGGTGTGGATATGACGCCTGATATGCTGAGCAAAGCACGCAATAATGCCACCAAGGGGAAATATAAAAATGTCGAGTTTCGTTTGGGTGAGATTGAAAATTTACCTATAGCGGACAATACTGCAGATGTCATTCTTTCAAATTGTGTTATCAATTTGTCACCGAATAAGGGTCGGGTTTTTAAAGAAGCATTTCGTGTTTTAAAACCAGGTGGCCGTTTGGCAATTTCTGATGTGGTTGCAACAGTTGAGTTACCTGAAGAGATGAAGAACGACCCGATGTTAATTGCAGGTTGCATGGGTAACGCATCATTAGTTGATGACCTGGAAGCAATGATCAAAGCAGCAGGTTTTGACAGTGTAAAAATCCAACCAAAAGATGAATCTAAAGATTTCATACGCGACTGGGCACCTGCTCATAATGTGACAGATTATGTTGTTTCAGCCAGCATAGAGGGAATTAAGCCTACAGCACGCTAGACTTGGTCGAGGAACGAAACCCAACGCGGTTATTTAAACTGCGACTGGATTCAATTTGACGATAGTTAAAATAGAGACGGTCAAAATGGAGCTGGCGTCATTATATCCATTTTAATACCTGTTGTCGGATGATTGAAGGTCAGCATTTGAGCATGCAGCAACAAACGGCCACCACGAGTGCCGTATAAATCATCGCCAACGATTGGTGCGGCTAAACCGTTACAGTGAGCTGCATGCACTCTCAGTTGATGAGTCCTTCCTGTCACCGGGTAAAAGTAGACTCGGGTTGAAACTGCGTCGCTAGAGATCACCTCCATACGGGTTAACGCTGCCTTGCCGTGATCGTAGCAAACGACCTGGCGCGGTCTATCCTCAAGGTCCACTCGTAACGGTAGGTCGATCACTTTTTCTTCATGTTTGATTACTTTTGACAGTACCGCTATATATCGTTTCTGTACGATTCGATTGATGAATTGCTTTTGCAAATATTTATGCGCCTGAGCCGTTTTTGCCGCTAGTAATAACCCCGAAGTCGACATGTCGAGACGGTGTACTAGTAACGCACCAGTTGCATTTGGGTATTGTTTTCTGAGCCAGCTCAATACCGAGTGGTGCTCTTCCTTGCCGGGAATTGATAATAAATCGGCTGGTTTATTGACGACGACAATATCATTATCTTCATACACAATTGTCGGCTCTAAAGTCTCTCGTATTGTGGCATCGTCAGACGACTCGACATTCAGTCCTTTTAGCATGAAAGGTAAAATTGGATGACATTTTCCGCGACAAGGTGAGTATAAGTTCCCATGATGCCGAACGCCGGTGGCTGGCGGCTTACCCCACCAAAACTCGGCCAGAGCCAGCGGTTTCAGTTGATGGTTAAAGGCAAACTGCAATAGTTTAGGGGCCGCACAATCGCCTGTGCCACTGGGCGGTTTTTTGCCATCAAACAATGACCGGATAGAACACACTTCACCCAGACTATTTTGGAGTTGATAGGTATCGAATACCTGATCATGCAAACGCTTAGAAAGGTCTTTTCGCTGTTTTTTTAGCTGGGTTACGCTATTTCTATGGTCTTGGTCTATCTTTGCATTGGCCTGGTCAAGCAAGGCTTGTGACTGCAACTTTAATTGTAGGTACGCTCGTTTATCTTGCTGACTGAGCAGTGCAAGCCGTCTCATTTCTTGAGTGGCGTCGGCGTCAAGCTCTAGTTTTTCTGTTATCTGGTTTCTTTGTTGCTTTCTTTGCGCCTTATGGCTTTTATGCAGCGTCTTCAAATCAATCAAGGCTTTACTTTGCTGCTGTTCGAGACGATTAAAATCAGCGATTGCAGTAAGATAGTCTGGGCAATGAGTTTGCTGCTCAATCGTTGCGGTTAAACCGTTTACCGTTATCGCACCATCATCCAAAAATGACTGCTGTTGCTCAATATCAAAAACGGGAGGCACAAAACCAACTACTTGCCACTGCTGGTTTAACATGCCTGAAAAACTTGATAGAAAACCAATTTTTCCAACGGTATCTAACACTACTAACACACCAAACATCTTGCCTACATCAAGTTCTAGATATGCTTGCTGAAGCTTTTCTTTGAGAATTTCACTAGCGGTTATTGCGAGTGGATGCGGATTATTTTCAAATGGATTACGCAGTCGACTAGGCGTATCCGTAGTAGCCGGCTGAGGTGAAAAATACTGCAAACAATCCATGTTTAAGATTCAGTTGGTTCTGTTTTTTTGTCAGCCTGAGTAGCGCCAGGTTCACTTGTGCTAGGTTGACTAGCACCGCGCTTATCACGAACCACCATCTGCCCATTCTTGAGCACTTTGGTTTCGAATAAATCGATTGCCTTTATCAAGTCACCTAGCTTTTTGTAGCCATAGTTTCGCGCATCGATCGATGCTTGGTTTGAAATGATCGAGCCGATTCGTGCAACTGATGCCCAATCGTCATCATCCCCATCACTATCGATTGCAGCTCTCAGTAAGTTGATTAACTTGGTATTACCTTTCAAACCTTTACCCGATATTTTCTTCGAAGGCGTTACTTTTTCGCCATCACTTTTCCCCTTATTACTCTTCTCCTTATCATTTATTACCTTCACTGGCTTCTCATCATCAACATAGAGAAAACGAGAGCAGGCATTTACAAATGGATCGGGGGCTTTGCGCTCTCCAAATCCATAGACAATTTTTCCTTCTGATAAAATGCGCATCACCAACGGCGTGAAGTCACAATCAGACGAGACGATACAAAAAGCATCGATATTTTTGGTATACAGAATATCCATCGCATCTATGATCATCGCCATATCCGTTGCATTCTTACCTTTAGTCAAATCGAACTGTTGAATTGGTTGGATTGCATACTCGTGCAAGTTGTCTTCCCAGCCTTTTAAGGAGGGGCTTTTCCAGTTGCCGTAGGCTTTTCTGATACTCACCACGCCATAGTTGGCTAACTCGGTAATTATTTTTTCAATTTTCTTTGCCGGGGCATTATCGGCATCGATGAACATCGCAATCTTCTGCTTTTCATTTTCCATGTATTGATGTATCTCCTGTTTTAAGTTGTTGCTTTCGTCCGGAAATATAATCTAGTACCAAAAGCTTTTGTTCGCGAGACATAATCATCCACTCGCGTATTTCATCAATATTTCTATAGCAACCATCACAGAAATCGTTACCACTAAACTGACACACTCTCACGCAGGGCGAAGGCACCGAATGATCGATTTCTTGACGCTTTTTTTTGCGCCGCGATGAGGTACGCGCAAGGGTTGATTCTTCAGTCATGCTATTTCTCATTATATTTATATATTTGGGTTTATTAAGCCAGGTTCATAAAGTGGTCGGCTATTACGAAGATAAGCACTTTCGCCTAACAACCATTGTCTAAAAGCGACTACCTTTTTACTAGCTGACTTTTGCTTGCTGGTAACAAAATGATAGGACAAACGAACAGGTAATCTAGTTTCAAACGGTTGAACCAGACGCCCAGCTCCAATATCACTAGCCGCAGCAACACTTGAAACCAGTGCAATACCCTGCCCTTCAAGTGCGGCTTCTATCATCATGTCGTTTTGGCTAAAGAAAATACCATGGGTTGGGTCGACCCCCGTCACATTGGCTGTTGCTAGCCACATCGTCCAATCGGGCCAGCTAGGATCAAGTTCATCAACGTCACTGTGAAGTAGTGTTTGATGGCGAATGTCAGAAAGCCGTCGCAACCCTTTACCTTGATTAATTAACGCAGGGCTGCAGACTGGAATTAAGTCAAACGAGAAGAGGTAGATTGACTCTAGACCTTGAAATTCTCCGGTACCAAATCGGATACCGACATCAATATCATCGTACATAAAATCGACCAGCCGCGTGGAAGCATCGATACGCACATCAATTTCTGGGTGCAAATCATGGAACTTACACAGTCGTGGAATCAACCACTTAGAGACAAATGTCGGCGCCGACGTAATGGTCAATGGTCCATCACAATTAAACTGACGTACCGATTGAACGGCTTCTGACAAACTCGTAAATCCATCCGTTATGAGTGGCAAACAGACCTGCCCAGCCTCAGTCAACACAATGGTTCTATTACGACGCTTGAACAGCTTAATATCGAGAAATTCTTCTAAGGTTCGGATTTGTTGGCTGATTGCACCAGGTGTCACATTGAGTTCATCGGCCGCCTTACTAAAGCTCAGGTGATGGCCCACCCTTTCAAATGCGCGTAATGAATTGAGTGGTGGTAGCTTTGTTAAATTCATTAGTTATTCTAAACTATAATTGATATTTAATCGTTTGTAAAAATGGCATACTGACCATATATTCATGCTTGTTAAACAAATCTTATTTAACACATATTACAACTTAACAGTGAGAATATCTAACATGAAATTACTTCAACTTGCAGTCTCATCAGTGGTAGGCGCCACAACTGGAAGCCACCTAACCCAAACATCAAATAGAACATCTCAACCGCAGGATTCTCAATACCAGACACCACAAACTGGCCGCTCAATTCTGCCATTCATACGAAATAAACTAGCCTCTGTTTTAAGGCTGGTAAACAGATTAGCCGCCGCTAACAAACAGCGATTGCAACGACGTAAGGACACGATACAAATATTTCAACTCAACGCTCACTACTTGAAAGATATTGGCTTAACTTATGACGATCTAGCCGACTTAAGGTCTGGGCAAAGATCACTCAACCAGCTCAACACGATGCGTTTTGAAAACCAAAAATCTTTTAGTCCACGACTTAAGAAAGTCGCAACCTCTAAAATTAAAGCCTCTAGTTTAAAAGCAGCGAACCAGCAACACGGTGAATTCGCCTCATGCGGCTAACGTCGTCAAGGAAGTAACGAGGCTGTTTTAGACGCCTCGTTACTTTTTGTAACATCTCTTATCCAGCACTCGATTAGGTATCGTGCTATCGAGTCTCGGCGTGGCAGGCAATAATTTTCGTCATCATCCCCCCACTCCCCAAAAGACATTAATTGTTCGACCGTAAACCAGCCTGCCTCTTCTATTTCGACACCATCAATCGTAATGTCAGTCGTGGTTGCTAGCGCTCGAAAACCGAGCATGATTGATGATGGAAATGGCCATGGTTGTGATGCCTGATAGGCCACTTCACCTACTCTTATTCCCGCCTCTTCGAAGGATTCGCGTACCACTGTCTCTTCCAAGCTTTCGGATGGATCAACAAATCCAGCTAAAGTTGACATCATTCGATTTGGAAATTTTGCATTTCGTCCCAATAAGCAACGTGGCTGATCTGGATTAGAGTAGTCTTCAATGAGCATTATCACGGCTGGATCAGTGCGCGGGAAGGTTAAGTGCCCACAACTATCATTGCTACAGTGCTTGGCATGGCCACCCTGTATTTGAATCGTTGGCGCGCCACAGCGGCTACAAAATAAACTATTCCGATTCCAAAAAAGTAAACCTCGAGCGTAGGCCAATACCGCGGCATCTTGAGCATTCAACAAACAACCTAACTGTCTTACATCGATAAATTGCTGTTCATCATGTTTAAGATTTTCCTGTCCTTCAAAATATGCCTCAATACTGATTTCAATTTCGACTGCAAACAAAGGCGTGGTTTCATTCAATCCGAGGAAAACGACTTTATTGGTATCATTTGTTAAGAATTTAATATCCTGGCGTGAATGGTAGAGAGCAACTGGTGCCTGATCATGATCACAGTGCATTAAATTCTTGTCGTTATGTAATAGCATGACCTGGCAATCGGGATGACCCCATTGCTGAGCCAGCCAGCCAGGTGACTTTCGCAGGTCGCTAGCGCGATCTAGCACTAGACCCTGGTAATATATTTGATCGATATTCAATACAAGTACTCTGGACAATTAAAACGATGGCCAAGATAGCCATGAATTCAGCCCTAAGTATGCCAGAGAGCTTTGCAATTGAATGAAGTTAATTTCAATCAAGTGAGCCGTTTTGAAAAGTTAGTAATTTCACTCAAATGACACCAGTATCAGATAACTCGGCTATAGCATCACTCGACAACCCTAACAATTCCCCCAAAACCTGTTGATTGTGTTCACCCAGTGTTGGGCCAGGCCAACGCGTGGCGCCAGGTGTTTTAGTTAACTTCGGTAATATAGAAGGAATTTTTAGCGGCTGGCCGTTAATTTCTACCGTTTCGAAGAGTTCTCGGGCGTTAAAGTGCTCGTCGTTTATCATATCTTCAACATTGTAAATCGGCCCTCCTGGCACTCTGCTCTCATTCAGTGAATTTAAAATTGATTCCGAGTCCTGTCCTGCACACCAACCAGATAAAGCCAAGTCGATCTCTGCCTCGTGTTCCACTCGGTCTAAATTAGAGGCTAGCGCCGGATCAATCGCCATGTCGGGGTAACCAGCGGCTATCATTAAACGTTGAAATATCGAATCGCCGTTGCCTCCAATGACAACAAATTTGCCATCCCGACAGCGATAAGTATTGGTCGGCACAATGCCGGTAACCGTGCTGCCAGATGGCTCTCGAATAACGCCTGCGCCGTCATATTCAGGAATAACCGCTTCCATTAAGTTAAACATCGATTCATATAAAGCAACATCAACTACCTGACCACTGCCACTTTTCTTTTGTTCTAGTAAAGCAATGCAAATACCCAGCGCCGCATGAATGCCCGAAATAGTATCGCCAATGCTCAGATTAGGTCGGACTGGCGCCTGGTTCGGATGGCCATTCACATACCTAAATCCACTCATGCCTTCACAGACTGAGGCAAAGCCCGGCTTGCTAGAATAAGGCCCTGTCTGGCCATAACCGGAGATTCGAGCATAAACCAATTTAGGGTTTGTTAGCTTAAACTCATCTGGCCCTATGCCCCACTTTTCTACAACACCGGGTCTGAAATTTTCTATCACTACATCGGCACTTTCGATCAATTGCTTGACCAGTTCGATGCCTTTGGATGTTTTTAAATCGATAGTGACTGACTTTTTATTTCTCGCCAGTGAGTGCCACCAAAGCGATGTACCGTCTTTAACTACACGCCAGTTACGGATCGGGTCTCCACCCTTAGGCGGTTCTATTTTGATCACTTCTGCACCAAAATATCCCAGCATACATCCGGCAAATGGGCCGGCCAGTAACTGACCTAGTTCGATCACTCTGTAACCGGATAACGGTCCTGATGAATCCATTTTAAATTCTCATGCTTTAGGTTCTTAGACAGTGTTCACAAGTTATGGCAACGAGTTTACCTTAGCGCCAAAAAATGTCAGCGCAATTTGTCTTACCCCAACTGGCACCATACACAGTGGCAAGAGGCCTTATTAACTCACCGTTGTTAAGATATACTACGCGACTTTTGTTACCCCCTTCCAGCAGGAATTTATTAACCATGCAATCAACGACTAGCTTCAACGAACCCGATATTTCACTGAGTGTCCGTGATGTATTTGGTATTGACTCCAACTTGCAAGTTAAGGCGTTTTCAGACAAGGTTGATTATGTACCCGATGTCGATCCGGCTTACCGCTTTAATGCCGAAGTCACGTTAGCAATTCTAGCTGGTTTTACTCACAACCGGCGCGTAATGCTGCAAGGACTGCATGGCACCGGTAAATCAACCCATATCGAGCAAATAGCAGCTCGCCTTAACTGGCCTTGCATGCGGGTCAACCTCGATGGACATATCAGTCGACTCGACTTGGTAGGTAAAGATACCATCGTGATTCGAGACGGCCAGCAAATCACTGAATTTCAGGAAGGTATCGTACCCTGGTCTATCCAACGTCCGATGGCGCTCATTTTTGATGAATACGATGCCGGTCGAGCCGATGTTATGTTCGTTATTCAACGTCTGCTTGAGCGCGACGGCAAGTTTGCACTGATTGATCAAAACCGAGTGATCACCCCTCACCCGTTCTTTCGATTGTTTGCCACCGCCAATACCGTTGGTCTTGGCAATTCCACCGGTTTGTATCATGGTACGCAATTACTTAACCACGGCCAAATCGATCGCTGGAATATTGTTGCGACGCTCAATTATCTACCCGAACAAGAAGAGATGGCTATAGTGCAATCTCGAGTGCCACAGTTTGAAGATGCCAATTTACTCAAGTCGATGGTGGCAATGGCAACTCTCACACGTGAAGGTTTTGTAGTCGGCGACTTGTCGACTTTAATGTCGCCCCGTACGGTTATCTCCTGGGCCGAAAACAGCCTTATCTTCAATGATCACGTATTGGCATTCCGCCTATCGTTTTTGAACAAATGCGAAGAAGACGAGCACCCGATTGTGGCTGAATATTTTCAGCGCTGCTTCAACCAAGAACTAGATGCCTCCTATTTGCATCTACATGAAAGCAGCGTCGTATAGGTGTCAAGACTTAACTATGCGATTTAATCACCAGCAGCAACAACATGTAGAAGAGTTATGTGGCGCGTCGATACGAGCCCTGACCGGCTTGCCAGGTTTGTACCATCGAGGCAGAACCCTTTTCCTTGACGGCAAAAAGGTCAATACCAACGCACCTCATCTGCAAACCGATGTACTCGAACAGGATTTCCGCTCGCATCGCGGTATCGCGGACAGCATTGCTTTGCGGTTGAAACATAGTGACGAGCAACTGCATCAATCACTCTGCCCACCATCACCTATTGCACGGTTAATATTCGACATGCTCGAACAATTGCGCGTCGAATCACAAGTGTCCGATCAGCACCTTGGCGTTAAGGAAAACCTGCTTTATCGTTTTCAACAATGGAGCCTTAAATTTCACTATGAAGACCATACCGAAACGCACTTAGGTTTGCTCATTTTTACCATCGCACAAGCGACCTGGTCACGTTTAACCGGTCTTCCTACTTTAGAAGAAATCGACGACGTGATCGAATCGACACGCGCTAGCCTGGCGCCAGTCATTGGCAGCGATTTACTCAGCTTGCGTAAAAATCGACACAATCAATCGGCTTATGCTGTAAATGCATTATCGATTGCAAAACTGATTGATGAATCGTTACATTTAGGTGACAAGAAGAGAGCGTTAAATCTGGCCGAACAAGAAGATACCGAAAAAGCACTCAGTCGAATTGCCCTGTCTAGCGATTTTTCAGATGAAGCTGAAGATGCCAACATCGCTTCGATCATTACTGGCACCAGCAAGGTTTTATCCGACAACCCCACTGGCTATCGCGTATTCACCGAAAAATACGATCAGGAATACAAAGCATCGTCTAAGATCCGTGATGTCGAAATCGTCGAGTTTCGTGATCAGCTCGACGGTATGATAAAGGCCCAGGGTATCAATATCCCCAGACTAGCTCGACAGATTTCCGACCTACTGGCCCAACCAGGACGTGACGGTTGGCAGTTTGGTGAAGAAGAAGGCGTGATAGATGGTCGACGTTTATCGCAAGTCATTTCATCACCATCCGAACGACGCATCTTCCGTAAAGATCGTTATCGATTTAAAAACGATTGTCTTGTTTCCTTTTTAATCGACTGCTCTGGGTCGATGAAACAATATATCGAAACAATCGCGATGATGGTCGATATCTTTGGACGAGCGCTCGATCAGGCTGAAATTTCCAGTGAAATACTTGGCTTCACCACCGGCAAATGGAACGGTGGTCGTGCATTAAAAGACTGGATAGCACAAGGACGACCAGAAAACCCTGGACGTTTAGCCGAACGAAGTCATTTGATCTTTAAAAATGCTGATACCGGCTGGCGTAAATCGCGGCGTGATATCGCAGCCCTTTTAAAATCACCTTATTTTCGTGAAGGTGTCGATGGCGAAGCGGTTAACTGGGCATGCCAGCGCATGCGTAAGCATGGTGAACAACGCAAAATCTTAATCGTCATCTCCGATGGCAGCCCAATGGATGCAGCGACCCATCAGGCGAATGACGAGTATTATCTCGATCAGCATTTAAAGCAAACAGTCGAAAGAAATGAAGCTGAATCAAATGTCGAAATCTACGGACTGGGTGTCGGATTGAGCCTTACCCCCTACTATCGCCATAGCCTCGCAATAGACTTGAGTGAATCATTGAGTAACAATGTGTTTCAGCAAATATTACTGATGATAGCACATGCTAAAAGGCGCTAGATTTACTTAAGCAGTGGTTAATTGTTACTCGCTTGTGAGAACGCGGGTGACCTTTTCCCTATCGACTGCACCTGCATCGCATCACGGTCAGCTATCACGAATCTTGCTTTGTTGCCCTATGCGTGGCCTGGGGGCATCGAGGGTTTTTACACGCTCATTGGCATCGTGGCCATTACCTTGTGACAAGGTCGATTAGAAGTATTTGTTAGCCTCATGTTCGACTTCTGACCGCTCAGTGGCTTCATTATCGGCTTCCGCCTGCTCAGTGACCCAAGTTCCAGCCGCCTCAACCATCAAGATTGAAGGGGTAGGAAGAACATCGAGGTAACTTTCTGTCTCGTCTACTGGAGTTGTCAAGCACTGTGTCATATGATGGATAGCATAGAGCTCAATGGCGCTAACGATCCCACCAAGCACAAGCCAGAACGCAAACGGACCAAGCCCCTGCATTGCCCAGCCGGTTAACAGCGGGCCTGCAATAGCACCTAGTCCGAATGTAAAGAAGCGGACACAACAAGAACCCAATTAAATAGCTCGAGGTGAAGATGGCCAGCTCCGTGGTCGAAAAAACCTCTGTCCACTGCGTAGGGCGATAAGAATAAAATGCATGCCTTTGCCCAACATAATAAATACGATACCAAGCAGTAGGGGCCAAACCCCAGATAATATTTTAATCATGGACAGCTTTTTTACACACCACAGTCACTCAGTACCGAACATTATATAATACTTGCTTGCCGTCTCTGTTTTAGCTGCCCACCCCCTCCATACCCGCTTACGACAAAGGATCAAAAGGCCATTTTGGGACATCAGTTTTTAGGGTTGGTTGATACGAATAATTTGAAATCTCTACTCGAGCCATCCAGCTCATTGCTCATCTCTACCTTCAAAGTAGTCAGACAACTTAATGATTATTTGTTAAATATATTGTTACCATATTATTGGATTTTGACTGCTTTCATGGCTCGCGCCTAATTGATTGTCTGATGCTTTAGTATGCGCCTTCACTATAGACGAGCTCATAGCTGTGGCTGTATATTTCCAGAATATTGCCAAACGGATCTTCCATATAAATCATGCGATAGGGCTTTTCACCTGGATAGTAATAACGCGGTTTCTCCATGCGTTTTTTTCCGCCTGCGGCTACGATTCGTTCAGCTAGTTCTTCAACGTCCGGGTCCTGTACGCAGAAGTGGAACACGCCAGTTTTCCAGTATTCAAAGTTGTCTTCTGGGTTCACCTGATCCTTGAACTGAAACAGTTCAATGCCTATCCGGTCACCGGTTGATAGATGGGCAATTTTGAAGCTTCCCCAGCCAGCACCAAAAACGTCACTGCACATTTCACCGATTGGACTGCCATCCTCGACAACGTCGGTTGGCTGCATGATGAGATACCAGCCCATTACCTCGGTATAGAATTTAACCGCTTGTTCCAAGTCCGGCACGGAAATACCAATGTGAGAGAAGTTTCTCGGGTAAATTTTATTCATAATTATTTCTCCTGTTTTTAAGAAAGATTACAAAAATAAAATGATAATGTAAAATTATCGTTAATTATATTAATAAGTATTTTATTTAATGATAAATCCAGTTTTGTTACGTAGTTTTTGCACACTTGCAGAAGTAGGACATT
>JBLILW010000027.1:0-16818 GCA_047638435.1 Urechidicola sp. | reverse complement strand
TGCCAGCAGCTTCCTTCGCCGCAGGTGACATCAATACCTTGCCAACTTCAGCCGCTTTAGCCGATGAGTTACCACCAAAAATACAGGCCATTACAATACTGCCATCAGCCAGAGAAACCGCAGCATCCGCAGGCGCCTGATCGATTACTTTGATTTTGCTTACGTCAACGTTCAGCGCACGCATCATCATTCGGAAACTGTAATCAGCCATAGTCGCTAAAGGTACCGCTACTGCTTTACCTTCAAGCTCTGAAGCATTAGATGCATCGATACCAGCACCATTGCGAACAAAACAATCGTTCGCTGGATACTGGACCGCAATAGATACCAACTTGATTGGCGCATTGGCGTTAACAGCATTGATGAAAGGTGCTAAGCCCTGACTGTAGGAGATGTCTATATCACCTGCTAACATAGCTTCTGTCATCTGAGTACCAGCGTCAAAGTTGGTCCAGTTAACAGTCTCACCCATAGCTTCGTCATAGGCCTTTTCAACTTTAGCTACCTGATTTGGCGTAGCCCACTCTAAAAAGAAAGCGACGTTAACTTCAGCAACCGCTGAAGTTGCAATTGATGATGCGACAACAGCTGCAGCTGCACAGGTTGCAAATTTTTTCATTGATTTCATTAAAATTTCCTCTTCAGTTTTATAGTTTTATAATGTTTTGAGTCTACTATTTCAAAAATATTCGGGCATTTCATTTATAGTTATGGTGTCAAATATAACCCTGAGTTAGCTTCACATTTCGTCTAGTCACTCGATAGAGCCAAATTCAGACAATCGCTAGAGCCAATACGGGACCTTTAACTTCATCGTATTCTATAACGACGTATCTAGATTAAACCAGCAAATGATAGTTAGCAATACGATTAGAAGGCCTCCTTCCTAACTTCAAAAGCCTGTTGTCAAGTTAGGCATCTAAAAAAATCACTTTTACACAATCTAATTAGACGTCTTATTTGAATAAGGCATGAATGCCAGGTAAGTGACGTAATGATTACCCAGAGATACCGAATTTAATGGCTTTCGGTCACTTCTATCTTATCTTTTTGTCTCTTAATTTTTCAACACAAACAATACTCTGAATTAAGTTTTCATCCATAAATTGAAAAGTAAAGAAACGATTAGACGCAAGCACTTCATAACAATAATTAATAATAGGCAAAGTAATTGGCATAATTAATACCAACTTATTGATGTGATTATGTTCAAAAGGAATATTAATATCATAAATAGATCTTTCTTGCCCAGTATATTCATCACACTTAATCTAAACCTACAGACATATTTTCTAAATAGTTATGGATTTTCAAGCTTCAAAAACAACCACACTGAATCAAACTGCCATTCGGGTCTCTTTTTTTTGTTCAAATCAAAATGGCGCCACCAAAATACAATGCCTGACTCCATAATTATATTTTGGGTGAGAGTTGTGGCCGGCGTAAACTCGACTGCTATTGAAACTCACTTAAAAGCGACTGCCAAGCTACACTCTCAAACTCTGCGGTAAATTTTAATTCGAGTTGGGCACAGGAAATCTTTAACTTAGATAAAAAGGCCACATCCATTTCTGCCCGATATAATAAGTCAGCTAACGCCCTTTCGTCACCCACCGGAAAATACCCAGGATAATCGTTACCGAGTAAACCAACATTACCCGAAATTTTTGATGCCACAATTGGGACGCCAGCCACCAGGGCCTCTGATACGACATTGGCACCACCTTCCTGATTTGAACTAATCACCATCAATCGCGTGCGCGCCAGTTCCTGTCTTACTCGCCACCTTGGCACTTCTCCCTGCCAAGTATAACGAAGGCTGCTTTCCATTTGCTGCTGGGCCAGTAATCGCCATTGCTGGCTAGCAGCTTTACCGAAATGAGTCACTCTAATCTTTGAGTGATCTGGCAATAACATCGCCGCCTTCGCAGTAAGGAGCGGGTCTTTCTCTATGCGTAAATTGCCAATAACACAAACATCAAACGTCCGGCTGCGTGGTTTTAATTTTTGAGTCAGGCTGTCGGCTGATTGGTAGATAACACGGAGTTTAGATCGCAGCGCTACCGGTAATTCAAAAGCAATCATGTCATGCAAACAAACCAAAACATCAGCCAGTTGCATAGACTTCAAGGTGGCGTCTGGATCAGTTTTCAGATAAGTATTAACATCGGTGCCACCAAGCGCCACAACGAGGGGCCCCTGGGGATATTTGCTTTTATAGCGCTCAATGGCAGCGGCACTACGCCAAGCGTGCAAGGCAATTAACAGGTCGATGGATTCTCCATTATAATCGGTTTCAACCTGTACATTGTGACCTTGCTGCTGTAATAATTTAGCCCAACGCAAAGCAGATGTTCGATTACCATTCCGATCGTTCTTTTTAGCGGGTGTTACCAGATGTATTTTCACGCAACTACTTGTTTTGAGGCTCTATGACGGCTGCTATTAGTACCACAAAATTAATCGCGATGCTGCAAGATGCCCGATCACGCACCTACGAACTGGTAGACGATTTAGATCAGCATCAATTGATTGGCCCAAAACTAGGCACGGTAAATCCGCTGCAATGGGAAATCGGTCATGTCGCTTACTTTTACGAATACTTTATTTTGCGCCAACTATATGGCCATGAAAGCCTGTTAGGCAACCAGCAAGCCGATACCTTGTATGATTCGATTTCGGTGCCACACGAAGCACGTTGGGAATTGCCATTACTGAGCATGGCGCAAACAAAACAATACATGCAAGCCGTGCTCGATAGTTTGTGCGAACGCCTAACATCAGCTACCGCAAGCAAGCAAGATAGTTTCATTTATCAATTTGGCGTATTCCACGAAGACATGCACACCGAGGCATTCCTGTGGGGAAGGCAGACACTGGGCTACCCAACACCGACATTTTCCAACAGCATCGATATTTCTATTGAGCGTATTGCAGGCGCTTACTCAGGTTTTGTAGAAATTCCGGGAGGCGAGTTTAGACTTGGGGCAGAGCCGGATGCGGATTTCATGTTTGATAATGAAAAGTATGCGCATGAGGTTCAAGTAGAACCTTTTGAAATTGCCAAAGCTCCCGTCAGTAATGTCCAGTTTTCCGAATTTATCGCTGCCGGTGGTTATAGGCAAGATCAACATTGGTGTGACGAAGGATTAAAATGGAAGCGGCTAAACAAGGCAAGCTATCCTGGCTACTGGATTGCCGATGGCACAGACCAGTGGTTAATGCGCCGATTCGATCAGACCATAGCATTGCCAGACCATGAACCGGTAAGCCACATAAGCTGGTATGAGGCAATGGCCTATTGCCGTTGGGCTGGATTGCGTCTGCCGACTGAGCTGGAATGGGAAGTCGCAGCACTCGGTGAAAAATCGAGAGATGGCTGCCTATCCAGCAAGAAACGGCGATATCCTTGGGGCAATACCATTCAACCCAGTTTTGCCAATCTTGATGGACTTGCTATAGGTTGCGTTGATGTCGCTGCCTTTAGCGAAGGCGACAGTGCTTTTGGCTGCCGTCAAATGCTCGGCAATGTTTGGGAATGGACTAGCGATACCTTTCAGCCATATTCAGAATTTTCAGCCGATGCCTATACGGATTATTCACAACCACTATTTGGCACCACCAAAGTATTACGTGGTGGCGCCTGGACTAGTCGTAGTCGCATGGTACATGGCACTTGCCGAAATTTTTTCGAGCCTAATCGTTGGGACATTTTTAGTGGTTTCAGAACTTGTAAATTGTAAGAAATCCAGAAAAAAATAATCTTCCCCCGCGATTTTCATCCTATTTATTTTCTCTGCGATGGTGACTGAATGCGTCAATTGTTTGAATCAGGCGGCCCGAAAAACTTGGGGCTTCCCTCTGACCATGCTTATGATGTAGGTTGGTGGCAACATATCCAAAGGGAGACAACATGTCCGATTATTACAACCTTGGCAACTACAGCCGCCGCATCTCAACCGAATCACCCGATTCACAACTTTGGTTCGATCGTGGCTTGATATGGAATTATAGTTATCACCACGAGGAAGCAATTGACTGTTTCAAAAAATCGCTTGAACACGACCCAACCTGTGTCATGGCTTACTGGGGCATTGCCTATGCCAGCGGCCCCAACTACAACAAACAATGGGGAGATTTCGACGACGCCGAAAAGCAAACTTGTCTCAATGATGCTCACGAAGCAGTCGCTAATGCCAAAAAAAGTATGGATCACGCAAACCATATCGAAAGTGAACTGATTAAAGCGCTCGATACGCGCTATCCAAAAGACGCATCAATCGAAGACTTTGGTCCCTGGAACGATGCTTTTGCCGATGCAATGAGAAAGGTTTACCAGAAACATCCAAACGACATGGACATCTGCACTCTATTTGCCGAAGCCATCATGAACCGAACCCCCTGGAAGCTGTGGGATCTGCCAACGGGGAAACCAGCGGCTGGCGCGGATACTCTGGAAGCAATAGAAGTACTCGAAACAGCCTTCAACAAGCTTGCCGACCAGGGCTCGAACAAACACTTGGGCCTTTTACACATGTATATTCACTTGATGGAAATGTCCCCATACCCCGAAAAAGCGCTGAATGCCGGCAATAGCCTCAGCGAACTGGTGCCAGATGCCGGTCATTTACTACATATGGCTACCCACGTCGATGTGTTGTGCGGTGACTATCAAAATGTTGTGCTGCGTAACCATAAGGCTATTCAGGCCGATAAAAAATATCTTGCGCTATCGGGTCCAATGAACTTTTATTCCATTTATCGCTGTCATAATTACCATTTCAAAATTTATGGTGCGATGTTCCTCGGACAAAAGCAGATTGCAATCGATACTGCAGATGAACTCTCAGCGTCGTTGACCCGAGAAGTACTTGAACCAATGGCTGATTGGCTTGAAGCATTTTGCCCAATGAAACAACACGTTCTAATCCGTTTCGGTATGTGGGACGAAATCAAGGCGCAAGCTCTGCCGGACGACCCGAATTTATATGCGATGACAACCGCTCTGATACATTACTCTAAAACGATTGCTTATGCTGCGACTGGAGATATACCTGGGGCAGAAGCGGCCCGTGATAGTTTTCGCGCCGCCAAAACTGTGTTACCTGAAACCCGCATGCTGTTTAATAATACCTGCGCCGACATCCTCGAGGTCGCCGAAGCGATGCTCGAAGGAGAATTGAGCTACCGCAAAGGCGATTTTGATGAAGCTTTCAATCACTTACGCCGCTCGGTAACTTTGGACGACAACCTGCCATACGATGAGCCCTGGGGCTGGATGCAACCCACCCGACATGCCCTTGGAGCATTGCTACTCGAGCAGGGCCAAATAGAGGAAGCCGAAGCTATTTATCGTGCAGATCTCGGTTTTGACGGCATACTAGCACGAGCCTGCCAGCACCCTAATAACGTATGGAGCCTACATGGCATGCACGAATGCCTTTGTCGACTGGGGCGAGAGAATGAGGCAATACTGATAAAACCACAGCTTGATATCGCCCTGGCTCGTGCCGATGTTGAAATCAAATATTCCTGCTATTGCCGTGGAATGTAAATTGAAGAGTAATACATTAATTTCTTTTGTTTATCAGACAATGAATGCCAATAAGCGTATAGTCAATTGAATCACATTCACTGCTGTGCAGTTCGGACTGACAATATGCTTTTGGTTTCGCAATCCGATTGCAAGGCGATATATTCAAAAAAAATGTTGAGGAATAGTCATGAGCGAACCAAAAAAGACATCTGATACACCTTATGCAGTTGAAGTAGAAACTGGAAAGTCATATTTCTGGTGCGCATGCGGTGAAAGTAAATTACAACCATTTTGCGATGGTTCTCATAAAGGTACGGATTTCACGCCAGTCAAGTATCAGGCAGAAGAATCCAAAAAAGTTTTCTTTTGCGGCTGCAAAAGCACAGCATCGCAACCGATGTGTGACGGTAGTCACAAAAAATCATAACAAAGCGGATTTTAGCCATTCTAAATAGGTATGCTAGTCTCCGGTTTTTATAGATGTCCTGCCTATTATGGCTGGCTTTACTAAACCACGATTCTTCGGATGCTAGTGTTCCACGCAATCATTCTGTCTAGGCAATTCAAAGGAGAGTTATATGAAAGCTGTCAGAATTCACGAATATAGAAATAGAAACGTCCTAGCTTTTGAAGATACGCTAAAGTCAAGCATGCCTTAAGCGACGTACTTGTTTGGGTTGTAGCCGCATCGGTTAATCCAGTGGACTGAAAAATCAGAGAGGGCTATTTGAAGGAGATGATTTCTTATCCGATGCCACTTATCTTAGGTTGGGATGTATCCGGGGTTGTCACTGCCGTTGGCGCAGATGTCACTCCCTTTCAAGTGGGTGGCGCAATTTACTCTCGTCCAGATATCAATCGTAACGGTACTTATGCAGAATATGTTGCCATCAAGGACAAAGAGATCGCACTAAAACCACTGACGATATTGCACAACGCAGCTGCCTCTTTGCCTTTAAGGTGAATTACCGCCTAGGTGGCACTTATCACCACAACACAATTGAGTGCTGGGCAAAAGGTATTGATTCATGCCGGTTCAGGTGCGTTGGAATGTTTGCGATTAAGCTTGCGAAATCTCGCAGCGCACATGTCTCCGTGACCACATCAGCAAAAAATCGGGCACTTGTGGAATCGTTGGGCGCCGATGAGGTTATCGACTACAAGACTCAGAATTTTGTGGAGACCCTGAGTGATATTGACGTTGTCTTCGATACCCTTGGCGGAGACATTCAAGAATCGTCCTGGTCGGTACTAAAAAAGGCGGCATCCTGGTTTCGGTCGTCAATCAACCATCAGATAGAAAAGCAAACGAACTGGGTGTTCGAGGCGCATTCGTTTTCATCGAACCGAATGCTTACATTCTTGGGCAGTTGGCCGAACTAGTTGAGCAGGGAAAGTTGCGCCCAGTTATCGGTGCTGAATTCGCGCTCCAAGATATCAAAAAAGCACATGATCTCAGTGAATCTGGACGGACGGTAGGAAAGATCGTTTTGTCTGTAGGTCAGCCTTTTAAAGTAATAGCACTGAAAAGGCAACTGCCTGGCCAATATGATCTTTTCGCACGACTACATCGACCTTGGAGCCTGCCGGACTTAGGACGTTTAATAATGCATGAACACTAGTCGAGGTACTATTGACGAGTAGATTCATCCTACGCCAGACAGGTTTCTAGTAATTTAATACGAGGATTTAGTTCATCATTAGTTGACGTTGATCGATAGTAGGTAGATATTTAGAGTTATCCTTAATATCTTACATATGAAGAGTTTAGATTCATGAAATACTACAACGAGATTGTCGTCGTTTTCTTTGCCATTTTGTTGGCATCGATGGTCGGATGCGCATCGACAAGCGGTCAAGAAGGAACAGGAGAGTTTGTCGACAACGCAGTCATCACAACCAAGGTGAAAGCCGCCTTTTTTAATGAAGAAACGCTAAAAGTCTCCGAGATCAACGTTGAAACCTTCAAGGGTAAGGTTCAGTTGAGTGGCTTCGTCAGTACCCAGGATGACATCGATAAAGCAGTAAAAATTGCGCGACGTGTGAAGGGCGTAAAATCCGTCAAGAACGATATACAACTTAAATGACATTGAGACTCACACCGGCCGATGGAGGGGTGCGAGTACCAAACATGGACATCCGCACCTACCTAACGCCTTATTTGCGAGACATATCGGACAAATAGCCTGGACCACCTAAGCCCTTGATCTGACGAAGAATCCAGCGTTGTCGGTCTCGAGTATATTGTGACGGACTTTCAACGCTGAAGCGTACAGGATTAGGCAGTACTGCGGCTAATAGTGCTGCTTCAAATCGATTTAGTTGTATCGCATTTTTAGCGAAATAGTACTGGCTCGCAGCCTGCGCACCGAATTGATTAACGCCCCATTGTGCAATATTCAAATAAATTTCGAGAATTCGTTGCTTCGAACATACCGTTTCGAGTACGAGGGTTAGCCAAGCTTCAAAACCCTTACGAGGCCATGATTGACCCGGCCACAACAACATGTTTTTAACGACTTGCTGCGAGATAGTGCTGGCACCACGCGTGCTGAGCCCTTGTTGCCGCTGCTTTAGTGCGTTGATGATCGATTTAAAATCAAAACCGTAATGCTCTGGGAAACTTTGATCTTCTGACGCGACTACCGCTATTTTCAATTGCGGCGAAAGTTGATCCCAGTCTCTCCATTGATAGTTCAAAACCTGATCAGCCGAACCCGTCCACTGATATTGCAGCATGAATGATGAAGTGATCGGGTCGACCCAGCGCAGTAACAAGATGGGCAGAATACTAAGCAACAGCAGGCTGCAAAGCAGATAGAGAAACCAACCGCGGAGTTTTTTGAGTGTTTTTCGGTTGCGCACAGCTATCTGATTAGTGTCTTTACATCGATCATGTAGAGCAGAGTATTTAGGGACGCTCTTTAAAGCAACTCAAAACGCCTGTTTGTCGCTTTAAGATGGTCATGCCTGATGGCACTTTGGCTTTGCCTGCATGGATGTAGGTAAGGAGTGAGAGCAGGATGCGGTGAGCTTATCAGGCCTACACGGGGTCTCATTTTTATCTTACTACGTAGGTCGAAAAAGTGAAGTGCCTTCCGACAAATTCACTCAGACGGCATTTTCATCAATAAAGGCATCTTCAGAAACACACCAAACTCTGTGCATATATTACAACTCACCCGCGCATGAACACGCCCTTGTCGATCCTGAAATGACTGTCTCTGCGTCACAGGGAATACACCTTCGTGCCAGATACCTGGATGGATGTATAGACCTTGGCTGCCATCACACCAAAACGCGACGATGCGCTCTAAAGTCAAATCGTCACCTGGCAATGCCACCGGCACAACAAAAGGTTTTGGCTGTTGGGGGAAAAATAGCTGGCCGCCATCTGGGTGATAGTTCATGTGCCATAGCAGCATGCTGTCATCGATACCTGAACTTTGGCCTGACTTGATATCATCCGGATTAGTGCGCCAGCCGAGTAGGTATTCACCCTGCACGGCATCGTTATGTCCTTTCAAAATATCGCCTAACCATTCGCTGTGAAACACACCTTCGACAGCCCCACCCTCGTCCCCCGTACCGGCATCTATCGGACGCCAGCCTTGGGCAGGCCATTGCGTGATTTCTATTTCGAAATTGTCAGGGTCATCGACCAGACAACCATAACCATCCAAACTTTTGGGGGTCGCCTTGATGAGTGGGATGTCATGCCAGGGCAATCTACCCGGTACATCAGGAGACAAATAGTCGACAGGCTGTTGCATGATAATGTCCTCTTAAAAGTAAGTTGATGCGACTAAACCGTTAATACTACTAAGCAGCAGTAGCACTAGGCCGCGTCACCAAGCCGGGTTCGCCAAGCTTGCGTCTTGCCCAGTACCTTCCTGGTCAAAAACAGATGAATAAGTCGAGCCGCGACATTAGTATAAAAAATCATCATACCCATAGCAGCCGCAGGCGCGACATCACCGGCATCATCCATATTGAGCACGGCGATTGAGGCAAGCGTGGTGTCAGGCGAATACAAAAAGATGACCGCTGATACCGTGGTTAATGCATTGACGAACAGATAGATCGATATGTCCAGAATCGCAGGCAAACAAACCGGCACTGTCACTTTCGAAAACAGCTTGTAAAAGGGTTGTTTCAACGAGGATGCGACCGACTCGAATTCACTGTCCATTTGCTTCAAAGCAGTGACCGCGGTCAGGTGCGACACCGTATAAAAATGGGTTACCGAACAGACCACCAATATCGTCATCGTTGCATAAATCGAGTTCAACGGATTGGCGGGATCGTTAAAGAAAAATATGTATGCCAAGCCCAGCACCATGCCAGGAATGGCCATGGGCATCATTGCCAGAAACTGAAATAACGAACGGCTGGTTTCAAACCCTTTAGTCTTCTCGACCATGTAAGCACCGAAAAAAATCATCACGGTGCCAAATACTGCCGTCAATAAACCCAACTGAATAGAATTAAAATATGAGTCCCAACCACCGCCATCCATCACTTCAAAGTTATAGTTCGATAATCCCAGTGAAAGGTCATAAGGCCAAAACTTGATCAAAGCAGCGTATTGACAAACACCGATGAGCCCGACAATGAAAATGGCTACTAATAAGCAATAGCCTAGACAGATCAAATCAAATTGCTTATGCGGTTTTGGCTCGAAAGGTACGGATCTAGCCGACAGCTGAGCCACCTGCCTTTTTTGTACATAACGGTCAATAGAAAAAGCGAATAGTGCTGGAATCAATAGTACGACGGAAACAACCGCGCCCATTTCGAAATTCTGCTGACCAATCACCTGCTTATAAATATCAACTGCGAGCATGTTGTACTGACCACCAATGACCTTCGGCAGACCAAAGTCGGTGATAACCAAATTAAAAACAACAAATGCAGCCGATATCAAACCATAACGCGCACCTGGAATTGTTACCGTCCAGAAGGTTTTCCAACGACTGGCACGTAGGGATGTCGCTGCTTCGTAGAGCCGCCCATCAGAAATGGCTAATGCGGTTGTAATAATCAATAACGCATGCGGGAAGGTAAAGAACACCGAGCCTATGACAATACCGATAGGGCCGTAGATTGACTCGCCAAGTAAGAGCTCTTTAAGCATGCCCTGATTACCAAACAAATAAACCAGCGCTATACCAGGTAGCAATGAAGGCACCAGAATTGGGGCCATCGCTATCAGTTTAAACACGCCTTTGAATCTCATCGTGCTGCGATTGATGGCATAGGCAAAACCAAATGCCAGACTGACTGTAATCAAGGTGGTCAGGACTGCGATAAATAGTGAATTTTCGATCGATTGAAATAATGCCGGCGTAGAGAAGTACGATCGATAGTTTTCAAAGCCAGTTGTTTTCGTTGCGCGCAAAGTGATACGCCGAAATGTGCCCGAATTATACTCATGCCAATCGGTATCTTCAATTCTTTCGCTGCCGACCAGAAATGCGGCATCAGGTTTGACCTGACGAATTTTATACAATGTAGGGCTACGAAAATTAAACTCAGGAAAAAAATCAGTAATGCCAAGACGTCCGTCAGAGCTGGTTCCAAGCTCTTCATGTTTAACTGCCTGTAATCTTTCATTCAGGGTCTGCGCTGTAACGGCGTCACTCCAACCATCACCATTATTGACTTGAAACTCGAAGTTATTCAGATCAAAAGCAAAAGTTGAAAACGATTTCGATAACATCGCATATAGTGGAAATGCCAACGCGAAAATGAGGTAGAGCGCAATCAACAACATAAATGCTGACATGGTGCGATCATCTTTACTCGTTTTTGGTTTGACTATGGCGCCAAGCGGAGCGCCACCATTAGCCTCTGCGGTAGATGGTCTCATGATGCTTGCTTAACCTGCGCTGGGAAAACCCATAGGCGTTCGGCCGGTAATTCCACCGCTATCGAATTTCCGATTTCAACGCTCATGCGTCGAACCGCATTGATCGAAAAGTCGGCTTCTAGTGTGACATCATCACCCAACTCAGCATTGGTTAACGAAACCCGCCAAAACGAACCGAGGAATTCCATATCGGTAATGGTTGCTTCGAAAGCATTAGCCACATCTTCAACTTCATCCGCTGACCTATCACTGCTTCCATGCGGGATAATATCTTCTGGCCGAATGGCCAACACGGCTTTTGCGCCCTCGGCTAACTCATGCTCTCTCGTGGTTAACACCAAACTACCAACCTGTGCGGTGCGATTCGTTTTGGTTTTTGCATTGATTTGATTCATCGCACCAATAAAATCAGCCACGAAAAGCGTATTGGGTTCACGGTAAATTTCGGTCGGCGTACCCACTTGTTCGATGACACCATGATTCATGACCACAATGCGATCAGCCATCGTCAATGCCTCTTCCTGATCATGCGTTACCATGACGGTGGTAACACCCAAGCGGCGTTGCAGTGATTTCATTTCATGTCTTAAGTGGGTTCGAACTTTGGCATCAAGTGCAGATAGCGGCTCATCTAGTAATAATAATCCTGGTGATGTCGCCAATGCTCGGGCAAGTGCAATTCGTTGTTGCTGTCCACCTGACAATTGAGCAGGATATTTTTTACTTTGGTCAGACAAACCAACCAGACTCAGCAATTCATTCACACGTGCTGTAATGTCTTTTTTGGCCATCTTTTGATTTTCGAGGCCAAAAGAAATGTTTTTTTGGACATTAAGATTGGGGAACAAAGCGTAAGACTGAAAAACAATACCAAAATCTCGTTCAGACGGTGGTAATGCAGAAATATCGACACTGCCCTGACTTACCGATCCACGAGTTTGAATATCCAGACCCGCTATTGCTCTCAGGAAGGTTGTTTTGCCACAGCCAGATGGCCCCAGAAAACAAATGAATTCACCCTCATAAACATCCAATGACACATTATCCAGAGCAACAAAATCACCAAATTGCTTGCTTATATTTTTTATTTGCAGATAAGGTTTCGCATCCTGATCAATAACTGATTGCTGTTCATTCATCATAATTAATTCGTTGGCGTCAATATAAAAGGAAAAACCAGACTAGATCGAACGAGGACGACCTTAAAAGAAGAATGACCTGAACAATGATTGTCCAGGCCACTTTAACACGCTGCTAACTCACTATTTTGGATCAGATTTAGAATCGTAATTGGCTTGCCACTTAGTCAAAATTGCTTTGCGGTTATTCGCAGCAAATTCAAAATCGTTATCGATCATTTTCTCTAACAAGTTAGTCGGGAAATATTTAACTGGCTTAGCAACACCCGGATAAGCGACAACGGCATAACCTTTGTTGTACATCTCGTTAGCTTTCTTAGTGATGGTCCAATCAAGCAACGTTTTAGCCGCTGCTAGCTTGTCAGTACCGGCAATAATAGCGGTCGCTTCCATATCCCACCCGACTCCTTCAACTGGTACAATAATTTCTATAGGCGCACCTTTAGCTTTAGACTTTGCACCACGGAAAGCAAATGAAATACCAATTGGGATTTCGCCAGACGCGGCTAACTTACAAGGCTTAGAACCTGAGTGAGTGTAACGAGCAATGTTTTCATGTAAGCGATCCATGTAAGTCCAGCCGCCTTCCTCACCAAACATCTGCAACCAGCTAGAGACATCTAAGAAACCAGTACCCGAAGAATTCGGGTTAGGCATAATCAGATGACCTTTGTACATTGGCTTTAACAGATCAGTCCACGAGCTAGGAGGGGTCAAGTTATGCTTTGCTGCTTCAACTGTGTTGTAACAAATAGCGGCAACCCATGCATCCATACCGACCCAACTTGGAATAGCACCTTTGTCGACAAACTTAGGGTCTAGCTTTTCTACACCTTTAGGCTTGTAGGCTTCCAACATACCTTCACTTTTCAACAATAATAGTGAGGTTGCTGCTAATCCCCAGACAACATCAGCCTGCGGGTTATTTTTTTCTGCCAATAATTTAGCTGTTACGATACCAGTAGAATCACGTACCCATTTAATTTCGATATCAGGGTGATCCGCATTGAATGACTTGGCGTAACGCGCCAAATCTTCAGCTTCAATAGCCGTGTATACCGTTAACGAAGTTGCAGCCAGGGCTGATTGCCCCATTGCTAGCAGCGAGACACCTGCTATGCATGAAAGTAAGGCACTTTTCTTAAACACTTTTTTTATCATTTTGCTTTTCCTCCTCGGAAATGGCGGGTTAAAATTTTTACCAAAAATTGTTGTCTCAGTCTGAATATTATTTTTTAATAGTAATCAACATTCGTGCACTGACTGCTAATGACGATTATAAGAATAACTTATGTCGACTTTATTACAGAATAGCAAAAAAATAAAATTCTTTGAATTTCCCACATCACCCCTCTGACTGAAGTTTAACAACTGACTAAGAGGCTCCTGTCAGTCAACAATGCAACTCGACTACTATTATGTAAAATAGCTAAATCGAATAAGTCATATAGTCAATTATGATACTTTTTATTTTTAAAATCGATAGCTGCTATAGAAAACAGTCGAATAATGAGCCACTTAGCGAATTTTGTGACTACTTTGACTGTCGAAATTGCCGCCAAATTTTACTGACCACTTGCGTCAACGTTGGGTCGGCTGATCCGACTCTTTGATCCATTTCTTTTTTTGAAATCCAGTTCCCTTCGTCTATCTCTTCTTTCTGGAGCTGAAATGGTCCTTCATCGACATAACTAAAAACAGTGGTATGTTCCATGCCACTGGACATTTCGGGCTTCAATTTGAATAAGAATTCGAGTGGTAATTTAACCGTAATCCCCAGTTCTTCATACAGTTCTCGAATAGCACAGTTGACATAGTCTTCACCGCTATCGACGTGCCCTGCGGCAGAAGTGTCCCAAAAACCAGGGCATTCATCTTTACTCATTGAGCGTTTTTGAATAAAAAGATCACCCTTTTGATTAAATACGAGTATATGCACCGCCCGATGCAGCAACCCTTTGGCGTGAATCTCACCTCTGGTTTTGACCGCAACAACCTGATCATTTTCGTCAACCACATCAAGTAGCTCCTGACTGACTTCTATTGCGCTCATTTTAACCCTCGAGGTTATCTGTTTTAGAAAATGACAACGGCACCAACTTAACCTAAGTCGCCACCAATGCAGACTAACCCAAATAAATATTCTTTGGATTTTACTTGTTCGATTAAATCGGTGGCGCTGGCAAGAATAGGCTAAGGAAATGACTTTGTTTCCTTCAATTAGCCAAACTAAAGGTTTGTAACAGACCTGAATTAAACCAATGCCCTCGGTGCAAAAAAAAGTTGCAACCGAAGGCATCGTAGTCATGAGTTAGCTTAAATATTCTTCCAGCTGCTCTGTGCCACCGATCAACTTGCCATCGATAAAGATTTGAGGCACGGTTGATGAGCCGGATACTGCACGGATACTGGACTCAGAATAGTCACGGTTCAAAACAAGTTCTTCATAATCAAGACCTGCATCATTCAATAGTCCTTTGGCGCGAACACAGAACTCACATCCTTCACGTGAAAAAATGGTGACACTTTGAGGCTTAGACACGCTGGGTGCAATATAGGCCAACATCGTATCAGCATCAGAGACACCAAAAGGATCGCCTGGTTGATCTGGCTCAATGAACATTTTTTCGATCACGCCATTTTTAACCAGCATCGAATAACGCCATGATCTGTCACCAAAACCGATGTCACTTTTTGATACCAACATACCCATACCACGGCTGAAGTCTCCGTTTCCATCTGGGTAAAAACTGATGTTGAGTGCCTTTTGTTCGTTACGCCATTGGTTCATGACGAATGCATCATTCACTGATAGGCAAACAACCTCATCAACACCAGCTTGTTTGAAAGCGGGTGTCAATTGATTGTATCTGGGCACATGAGTCGATGAACAAGTTGGCGTAAAAGCACCCGGTAAGGAGAACACGACAACTGTTCGGTCTTTAAAAATGTCGTCACTCGATACATCGGCCCACTGGTGATCTTCACGTGTTCGGAATGTAACATCTGGCACATTTTGGCCTTCACGATTTTCTAACATGGTCTTTCTCCTTCAATAAAAATAATTAGGCGAAAGAGACTCTAATTAAGTCATGATTCTTTTCGCTGGTCGAATTTAAACCAGACGCAACCAGATTCAATCAGAGGTTCATTTCGCTTCAAGTCATAACTGAGAGGGATTATAGTGATAAAAATAAAAAGTTATATTTAATTGTTTTTATCTAATTTATAGTCAAAAACAATCGAAATATACCTAGCCGCAACTGTAAGAGCAGTTATAGCCTAGACTGCAGCTAGCTTTCGCTTGCTAGCTGTTTTTTTGGTGTCAATGATTGCTTGAATATCTATACCAGCACGAATAATCGCATTAAGCACGGCACGTAAAGAGGCACCGACAATATCGTCACTACACCCTGCCCCACAATAACGCTGACCATTAACATTTAGCTGCACATAGGCCATTGCCTCTGATTGTTGATTGTTTCCCAGAGTGTGCTCGCTGTAATCGACCAAAATAATATTGCTATTCAGTTTGAAATTAATCGCATTGACGAACGCATCGAGAATACCCTTACCCTCACCTGTGATATCGACGCTTGCCTCAATTGTTTTAATCGTCGCGCGCAGCCTATCCGAACCCTCAGTGCGAGAAGCCTGATAACTTTCGACAGTCATCGGATCAGCCAGGTCGATATAAGTATCCTGAAATATTTGCCTGATTTCCGTTGTAGACACTTCAGCTTCTGACTTTTCCGCAAAGTCCTGCACATGCGGGCTGAAATCTACCTGCATCCAGCGCGGTAAAATTAATCCGTAGTCCTGTTCCAGTACATAAGCTACCCCGCCCTTACCCGACTGACTATTGATGCGAATCACTTCTTGATAGGTTCGCCCGACATCGCGTGGGTCTATCGGTAAGTAGGCGACTTGCCAATGACTGTTATCACCTTCCGTAGCACGGGTTTGTTCATCGATCGTCAGGCATTTATTAATAGCATCCTGATGACTACCGGAGAAAGCCGCAAACACCAACTCCCCTGCATAGGGATGACGTGGATGCACCGCCAACTGGGTGCAACGCTCGACCACATTGATCACTCGATCCATGTCAGATAAATCGAGCTTTGGGTCAATACCTTGGCTATAAATGTTCATCGCCATAGTCACGATATCCATATTGCCTGTTCGCTCGCCATTACCCAATAAAGTGCCTTCAATTCTATCGGCACCCGCCATCACTCCAAGCTCAGCAGCAGCAATGCCACAACCTC
>JBLILW010000026.1:0-16959 GCA_047638435.1 Urechidicola sp. | reverse complement strand
CTTTTGTACTATCAACACCAATTTGACCACCCATCAATTCTACCAACTGCTTGGAAATCGAAAGCCCTAACCCCGTCCCACCGTAGGTTCTCGAGGTTGAGCTGTCTGCTTGAGTGAAGGCAGTAAAGAGTCTATTTATTTCCTCGTGAGTTAATCCTATTCCACTATCGGTAACAGTAAACCGAATCTGTAATTCACCCTGCTCACTCGGTTCTGGTTTGACAGTAACCCTGATGTGGCCTTTGGTAGTGAACTTCAACGCATTGCTAAGAAAATTAGATAATACTTGTCCGATCCGCAGCGAGTCAGCATGGACTGCTTCTGGTAAATCGTCATCTAAATCGATGTCCAGCGTTAAACCTTTCGTCGCTATATTAGGGCCGAATAGTTGAATATTATGACGGACAAAAGAGGGTAAATGAAAATCTACAGGAGTAATTTCGAGCTTCCCGGCTTCTAGTTTGGATTGATCAAGAATCTCATTAAGGATCGTAATTAGGTTATTGCCCGACGATTTAATGTTGTTTGCCCAATCCAACTGATTGGGCGATAAATCGGTATCGAGTAGCAAATCTGACATACCGATAACTCCCGCCATCGGTGTTCTGATTTCGTGACTCATGGCGGCGAGGAATTGGCTTTTTACGAGCGTTGCGGCTTTAGAGTCAGCTAATGCCTGATTTAACTCTTGTTCCACCTTCAGCAGCTCGCGAATATCCTGTACCACGACGACAAATCGAGTATTGCTGGCGTTAACTTGATCCCCTATAGACAAGCGTGAAGCTGACACTGTGACTGGAATCGGCGCATCAAATTTTGGCTTGAAAAAAATGTTATCACTGTGGTCAACGGAGTTATCATTTGTGAACACCGGTTTGGTAAAAAGAGTGTTTGCTTTGTGCCCAATCAACTCACTCGGTTCATAGCCAAGCAATTTTATGAGTGCATCATTGGTTGTTATGACTTCACCTTTGTCATTGATTACGAACAGGCTGTCGCTCATCGAATCGATAATATTACTGACGTAATCTCTGGAAACTGTCGTGCTGCGCAATTGTTGACACATATTGTTAATGTCTTGACCTAGCTGACCAAGCTCATCGTTCGTCCCGACATCCAAGTTGATATTGAAATCGCCCTTTGCAATTTTGCATGCGGCAATACTGATCTGTTCAATTGGTTTAACCAATTTTTTGCCGACGAAATAGGCAATTGTAATGCCCACCAAAAATAAAATGACCGATAGGACTGCCAACGTAACAAGTTGGGTTCGAATTTCCGCGTCGGCGCGCTGGAGTGATACCTCTAAAAAAACATAGCCAATCAAATCCTCGTTAGCAGTGAGTACCGGCACAGTAATAGTAAAGAGATCCTGAGCGCTAGTTTGTTCGAAGGGCATCTTACTGACACTAACGCGTTCTATTATTTTCAGTAGGCCTGAGGCTTCCTCTTCCTGTAACTCATTGTCTTCGGTTCCATCGCTTATGATCAATCCATCGGTGTCGATAGCCCAGGCTCTAACCACGTCGATATCATCGATGACCTCGGCCAGAGTGACAGTAATAATATTGATATTCAGGTTAAAAATTGGATTCACCAGTGATTTACTGAGCTGGTTAGCCAACGTAAGTGCCTTAAACGAAAAGGTTTTTTGAACTGCCTGTTTTTGTTTGATCAGCGCGGTGGTGGCGATGGTGCCACTGATCAACAAACTGATGCCAATAGTAAACACAACTAATTTTGATTTTACGGTAATGAACATAGCATCGTTGGCCTATTTAAACGCTTCAGCCAACTCAGTCATAGGCGTCAATGCCTTTTCAACAGAATCTGGAAATTCATCAAATTTTATGGTTCTTTCAAACGCTTTTAATTGTTGCTTTCCATATTCGGTTTGATCCATATTCAGTAAAACTTGGGTCAACGACTTGGCCAGTACGGGGGGTATTTTTTTACTGTAACTGACCACTTGCCTGGGTACACTGACCGAGCGAAATATGATTCTCAGTTGTTTCCGAAAGCGGTCTTTCAATCCATCAAATTTGATATTGTTTATCGCTCCGGCTGTAATTCGTTGCTTTCTCACCCAGGTGACCGTGTTGATGTCTTCACCGGTAAAGACATAGCCTATTTCATCGTTGGCCACAGTTTCATGGCGATCAATTTTCGAGGTCAACTTCAAGCCTTTCTGCTGAAGAGAAGCCTTGGGGAGGTAATAAGATGACGTCGAAAAGCCTTCCTCGAACCCTATCATTTCTCCCTGCAGGTCCTCTATTGAATAAATCAGACTGTCGGAATGAACAAAAATGACACTGTGGTATTGCTCGCCCCCTTTTTTCCAGCGACGAAGTATGACATCGCTGACACCTGCATTAGCTAGTTTCAGGCTTGGGAATGGGCTGTCCATGTAAAGATCAACCGAACCAGAACGCATTAACTGGGTCATTTGGTTGATGCCGTCGGTTATCTGGATGTCTATCTTATCTATCCCCGAAGATTTGAGCGACCGAGTTAAATATTCGATCAAAGGTTTATAGCTTTTAATCTCTTTCGACGCATCACCGGAAATTGAACCTATGGTCAATGTGTCGGCCTTCACAACCGATGTTAGTCCGGTGAATATCAATAAGAGCAGAGATAGAACACGATATTTAATTGAAGAATTCATAGCCGTCGCAGGTGAGAGAAATGGAAATTGAGGCCGCATCTAATACTCTCAAATAAAATGACTATAGTACATACACGCAAAACCACATGGCCTAAAGTGTAGGAGGGAAGGATAAAAGGTTTATCTGGCGATAAAAATTCGTGAAATTCAATTCAAAATATACCTGTAAATCCTGATAAGTAGGTAAACATTGGTCTTTTACAGTAAGTGAGTAACCAGTAAATTATTCGACAAATATAAACCATCTGTGGCCAATATTGGTTAATATATATTCATACGTAATTCAGCCATATCTTTGACCTTGGTTAATCTGCATGACTAAATTAAAAAGTGTATTACTTGAGGCTGCACTCGTTTCGGCGGTGGACAATTTTGGGCTAGCGTTAACCTCAGGTTTTTTGTTGCAGCTGTGATTTTGGATAGTGATGACTCCGTATCATCAGCCAAGTTTATACCATCGCCCAAAACATCTGATCAAATATTTTTGACTAGTCTTAGAGCATCATAAATAGCTGCGTGGGTATTTCTGGCAGACACGGCATCACCAACTCGAAATAACTCAAATTCACCTGCAGCATTGCTGCAGACTGACTGCGCTTTGCCGGCAATTAAGTCGGCCTGATCGACTTCTCCCAAATTGGAGGAAAAAGGTTTTAGGTCGAAATAAATATCATCCAGCGGAATGGTGCCGTGATTGACGATGATTTGATCAAAATACCGTTTCTTTGTGATATCACAATAATCACTGCCTATTGTAGCTACTAGATGATCACCCTCTCTTGCGACACTTTTTAGTCGGTAAGTAACGGTGAAGGTCGTGTCTTTGCCTTGCATGCTGCGCATATAAGGCACTAAATTCATTGCCATAACGTCAGGTGCGAAGCTTCGGTCTGGGGTCATGATTTCAACTTTGGCCCCAGTTGCTGCAATAATTTCAGCAGCCTGTAATCCGGCGTGATCACCTGCATCGTCATACACCAGCACATTCGCTCCAGGCTTGATGCTGCGTGAGATGATATCCCAGCTGCACTCAACCAGTTCGTTACCGGCTTCGAGCACTTCTGTGTGTGGTAATCCGCCAGTGGCAACGATGACGACATCAGGATTTTGAGCGATTACATCTTCAGCTTCGGCTAGGAATTCAAACCGTAACTCAACATCGTGTTTCTTACATTGCTCAATACGCCAGTCGATAATCGAAATCATTTCTCGCCGTCTTTGACTTTGTGCGGCGAGCCGTACCTGCCCACCTGGCTCTGAGGTGGCTTCGAAGACTATGACAGTATGACCTCGCTCAGCTGAAACCCGAGCGGCTTCAAGTCCAGCTGGACCTGCGCCGATTATAACAATCTTCTTTTTGATTTTAGCTCTTGGGATATCGTGTGGCATGGTGAGCTCTCGGCCAGATGCTGCGTTGTGTATACACAATGCCTCGCCACCTTGATAAATTCGGTCGAGGCAATAAGTTGCACCGACACAAGGTCGAATATCTTCTTCTTCACCTGCGATGATTTTTCGTACAATATGTGGGTCTGCCAAATGTGCTCGCGTCATACCGACCATATCAATCAGACCAGCACGGACTGCGTGTCTCGCGGTCGCAACATCAGGAATTCTGGCGGCATAAAATGTCGGCATTCCGGTTGCCTTGCGTACTTCGCCTGCAAAATCGAGCCATGGTGCCGATTTTGAACCCTGACCGGGAATAACGTCAGATAATGCGGGGTCGGTGTCGATATGGCCGCGGATGACGTTGAGGAAATCGACTAATCCATCTGCTTTTAACCGCTTCGATATCTCGATACCATCTTGTGCTGTCAGTCCACCTTTGGCAACTTCGTCAGCGGTATAACGAATACCGACAATAAATTCATCGCCGACGCGTTTACGAATGGCGCGTAATACGTCATTAGAAAATCGTAACCGATTCTCCATTGACCCACCATAAGGCGCATCGAGCGTATTAGTCAGTGGCGACCAAAATTGATCAATTAAGTGGCCATAAGCCTGTAACTCGATACCGTCGAGCCCAGCTGCTTGCATGCGCTCGGCGGCGTCGGCGTAATCGATAATGATCCGATCAATATCCCAATCTTCCATTTTTTTTGGGAATGAACGATGAGCTGTTTCTCGACTATGAGAAGGGGATACAGCTGGCAGCCAGTCACCTTTGCTCCAACTGGTGCGCCGGCCTAGATGAGTAAGCTGAATCATCACTGCACAACCGTGTTCGTGACAACTGTCAGTGAGCTCTCGCATCCAGGGCACCACTTCGTCTTTATAGGCCAGAATATTGTTGAAAACCGGTGGGCTGTCCCTTGAAATGGCGGCCGATCCGGCTGTCATGGTCATACCAATTCCGGCTTTTGCCCTCTCTTCATGATAAGCCCGGTAGCGTTCCTTTGGCATGCCGTCTTCAGCATAAGCGGGTTCATGACTGGTAATCATGATGCGGTTTTTGATGGTCAAATGTTTGAGTTGATAGGGCTGCAGCAATGGATCGTTCGACATTTGAATTCTCTTAAACTGGTGTGGAGATGATCATCACGGTACCAAGCTTGACACTAATGTCAATATAAAGGACATTGCTGTACATTACAAAAAATAAATGGCCAAATTCGATACAGACATATGACAATAGAACAAGCTAACAAAAAGAATAACGCTCGTGGCTCCGAGATAGTGTGGCTTGATGCAGCGCATGATCTACTGATCGAGTCCGGTGTTGAATCAGTAAAGATCATGTCGCTAGCGAATCAATTGGCGCTATCTCGCACCAGCTTCTATTGGCATTTCAGTGATCGAGAAGCCTTACTCGACGAATTGATTAAACGCTGGGAAAAGAAAAACACGGGCAATCTGGTCGCTCGCACTCAGCTCTATGCCGAATCGATAACTGAGGCGGTCCTCAATCTGTTCGACTGTTGGGTCGACCCTGAGCTTTTTGATGCGCGTATGGATTTTGCGATACGCAACTGGGCGCATCAATCAGACAAGTTAAAAGCCATACTCGAAAAAGATGATGAAGAGCGAATTAACGCTATCCATGCCATGTTCGTGCATTTTGGGTTTAGTCAGGCCCAGGCAGATGTGCGGGCGCACACGGTGTACTACACCCAAATTGGCTATATTTCGATGATGATAGAAGAGAGCTTAACGCAGCGTTTGAAAAGGGTTCCAGATTACGTCGAAAGCTTTTCTGGAAAGCTACCAACAGAGAATGAGCTGGCCCGTTTCATTTCACGTCATCCAGTATGACCTACCGGTTAAATTTAGAAGGAACGTTCTTTAATGTCTAATCCCAAAATGAAAATATCAAAAATTTACGTTTATCAAGTTGACCTACCGATGAAGGAAGGTTCCTATAGCTGGTCGAACCAGTCATTTGCAGCCTTCGATAGCACCGTTGTTATTGTTGAAACAAATAGTGGATTGAAAGGTGTTGGTGAGGCCTGCCCGCTGGGACCGGCTTATTTACCGGCCTATGCCGAAGGTGTACGGCGGGGCGTCGCACAAATTGCCCCAGGACTAATCGGCGAGAACCCCATTGAGATCGACAAGATCAATCGTAGTATGGATGGGTTATTGATGGGACACCCCTATGTAAAGTCTGCAATAGACATGGCTTGCTGGGATTTGTTCGGTAAGGCCGTTGGTGAACCCGTTTATAACCTGTTGGGTGGTCTGCAGCAGGAAAAAGTCAAGTTGTTCAAAGTGGTATCACGTCAGGGTGCAGATGCCATGGCGCAAAAAATACGAGACTACCAGGTACAGGGATTTAAACAATTTCAAATGAAGGTCGGCGCGGGTGCCGATGAGGATATTGAACGAATCCAGAAGGTCTCCGCCGAGTTAAAACCAGGCAATGTACTCGCCGCCGATGCCAATACGGGTTGGCGTCAACATGAGGCAATACGAGTCGTAAAGGCAGTTCGCGATGTTGATATTTATATCGAGCAACCTTGTTTGAGTTATGAGGAATGTCTGGCTGTACGTCGTCATACTGATCATCCGATAATTCTGGATGAATGCATGGATAGTATCCATACCCTAATGCGAGGGTTTCAGGATAGCGCGATGGACGTGGTTAATTTGAAAATAAATCGTATTGGTGGCTTGACGGCATCGCGGCTGTTTCGCGATTTATGCATCAAAATGGGCATCACTATGACCATTGAGGATAGCTGGGGTGGCGACATTGCAACCGCTGCAATTGCACATCTGGCGCATTCAACACCCAGCGAGTATCATTTTCAATCTTCCGCTTTTCATGAGTATACTAATCTTGAAATTGCTAGCGGTGGTCCGATCATCAAAGACGGTTACATGTCGGTTACTGACCGCCCAGGACTGGGTGTGGAAGCCAACATGGACGCACTTGGCAAAGCAGTATTTGTATCGAGTTAGGCGTTAATTACGGCGAATATCCAACCTTTTCATTTGGCAGTACCTGACGAAAAACTGAAGCAAATTCACCAACGAGTGGCCGATTATCCCTGGCATGAAATGCCCGATGATGGGGGTTGGGACTACGGTACTAATCTCGATTAAATGAAGGCGTTTTATGATTATTGGATTAATGACTATGACTGGCGCAAACACGAAGCCAAGATCAATAGCTTTTCGCACTTCAAGATAGCCCTAGACGGTATTGATCTGCACTTTATCCACGAAAAAGGCAGCGGGTCTTCACCGCACAACCGCTGATTATTTCGCACGGCTGGCCAGGATCGATCGTTGAGTTTCTCGATATCATCGAACCGCTGGCGCACCCCGAGCGATTTGGTGGCAATACAGACGATGGTTTCGATGTAATTGCACCATCGTTACCCGAGTTTGGTTTCTCGGGTCGCCCCGTTCGACCCATGGGCCCCAGAAAAACGGCCAATGTGTTTAATAGTTTAATGACCGATGTATTAGGATACGACCGATACATCGCTCAGGGCGGTGGCTGGGGCGGTGCAATTTCGAGTTGACTTGGGTTTGAACATGCCGCTTGTTAAGCAATTCATATCAATATTCTAACCATGCGTCACCCACACGGCCCGCACAGTGAAGAAGAACAAGCTTGGGCTGACAAGTTCGATCAGGACCAAATCATGGAAGATGGTTATAGAACGCAACAGGCGACTCGACCAAAAACGCTGAGCTATGCAATGATGGATAGCCCGGTTGGCTCATAGAAAATTCAATTCGTGGTCAGATACAGTCGACGATGACATCGATAGAGTCCACAGCAAAGATTCGATGCTGACTAATATAATGGTTTATTTAACAACGGGCACCTTCAATACGGCCTCGTGGATTTACTACGGTCGACGCGAGGAAGGGGGCGTTATATGTCACTCGAAGACCGGCGAGTCGAAGTACCAACGGCCCTCGCATTATTTCCAGCCGAAATGCTGGCCTGGCCGCCTCGGTCTTATGTTGAACGGTTATATAATGTACAGCAGTGGACAGAGATGGCGCACGGCGGACATTTTGCTGCACTGGAACAACCCGCATTATTGATCGAAGATATTAGAGCCTTTGCTAGAACATTAGGTTGATAGACTGGCTGAGTGCTAATATACCGAAGACTAAGATGCCCTGAATAAGTTGTCTGAAAAGAAAAAAGTCTCAGTGCTGTTTACTGCCCTGACATCACCTCAATTTCAGCACAGCGAATATCGTCTGGACGACCTTCAACCACAAGTAGGTCACCTGACTTTAATGGCGTGTTGAGCAATGGGCCTTCAGTTCGAATGCCGTTACGCCGCAGTGCAACAATGTTGATTTTGGGTAAGCACTTAAACGATTCAATTGCTTTGCCGTTGGCATAGGAGTCTTTCAACACTTCAATACTGTGAAGGTGATGATGGTTGGGGTTATTGACATCAATTTCATCGGCTGCACTGTGAAAAAATGCGCGTATACGGGCATATTGACCCTCACGCGCATCCACTAGCATGTCATCAATGGCCGATTGTGTGAGCCCAAGTTTGCTCAATGTATGTTTTGCTAACATCATGCTCGATTCCAGAGTATCGGGAATAACCTCATCGGCACCGCTTTTGAGTAGCTGTTCTAAATGTCGATCATCTCTGGTTCGTACGATTAAAGGCAGGTCAGAACGCAATCGTTTTACTTCACGACTGATATGTTCGCTGGTCTTAACGTCGGGGAAGGAAATCACCAATGCCTTTGCGGTATGAATGCCGGCGTGGAGTAACGTCTCAGCCCGACTGCTATCACCATAATAGACTGGCTCTCCTGCTTCCCAAGCTTTGGTGATCAATTCAGAATTCAATTCGAGTGCAATAAATGGAATATTGGCGCGTTTCAAAAAGCCAGCCAGATTTTGGCCTATGCGACCGAATCCGCATAAAATCACATGGTCTTTCAGGCTTTCACAGGCCTGTTCTATATCCTGCTCAGCCTTTCTGCGATGTGAGAGGTAATCTGGTGCTAAGCGATTTGCGATAGCTTCATTTTTTCGGATCAACATCGGCGACACCGCCATGCTGATAATAATGGCGGCAATAATGGGCTGGCTCAGCCCAACTTCCAACAACCCAGTCGATAGAGACAGTGCAAGTAGTGCAAAACCAAACTCGCTACCCTGACCTAATACAATACCTGCGCGAATCGCGACCCCTTTTTCAAAGCCAGCCCAGCGCGTGATAACCATAATTGCGATGCCTTTACCAAACACAAGTCCAAGGGTCAAAATCATTACCGCGAGCGGCTCGCTGATGATAATGGCCCAGTCGAACTGTGAACCAACCGAAATGAAGAACAAACCCATCAGAACGTCTCGAAAAGGCCGTATCTCTATTTCAACATGGTGTTGAAATTCAGTTTCGGCAAGCATGATGCCTGCTAGGAAAGCGCCCATCGCCAGCGAAAGCCCCAGCTCCCAGGTTAACCAGGCGGCGAGCAATGCAACGAGCAAAATAAATAAAGTAAACAACTCACTCGAATGAGTCGATGCCACAGCGCGAATGGCCGGGCGCAATAAATACCGACCTGCATAGTAGATCACCATAAACGCAAAGGCACCCTTGCCCAGCGCGTACAGAATGGGAAGCAGGGTTGAGCCGGCCTCTGGCATTGCAAAGATAGGAATCAAAACAAGAAAAGGCACGACAGCCAAGTCCTGGAATAACAAAACGCCGAGAGCAATATTGCCATGGCGAGAATGCAGTTCGCGTTGCTCGGTGAGTTGTTTAACGGCAATCGCGGTAGATGACATGGTTAATACACCGCCCACAGCAAAAGCGGCTTGCCAGGACAGACCTAACCATATGCCAACCGCAATGGTGCTTGATGTCGAAACAAAAACCTGCACACTACCAATACCAAATACAATCCGCCGCATCCCGATTAATCGGGGGATCGCAACCTCTAAGCCGATTGTAAATAGCAGGAACACAACGCCGATTTCAGCAATTTGCTCTATCGCATGCGAGTGTTGGATCAACCCAAGCGCATGTTCGCCCGCCAACATGCCGACCACTAGATAACCTAATACTGACGGAAAATTAAGCCGTTGGAATATCGCAACGCCCAGCACTGAAAAAAACAACAGTATTAAAACTTCGTTTAGCATTTTGCTCCTACTGCAAACAAGCGTTTATATCACGCAAAAAACATCTTATTACCTGTCTTTAAGCTTTTAAAGTAAATAGAATTGACGAATTGACAGGATTCCATAGCGATATAATAACTCAATGCTTCACGGTGATCAGATTATTGGCATCACATAAGGGATTGGGTTTTAACTATCCGTTTGGAGATTATGCGTTGTATTAGGATGTGTTGTAATATGCTAGCCATGGTGGCCAAATGTCGGTTGCTTAGGGTTAGGACACTGCTAATACACGGGTCACAATCACTGGCCGTCCAACCAATCAAATTAACCTTTAGGCAGTGGCAATATGACATCAGGACAATCGTCAGACCAATCATCAAGCAAACTCGATAAAATAGTCGCCGATGCACGCAAAGAATCCGATCAACGTGAGAAGGGCTATCGCGCAAAATCACTCAAAATGTATCCCCATGTTTGCGGACGCTGTGCCCGAGAATTTAATCGTGCCAATTTGCAGGAATTAACCGTCCATCACCGAGACCACAACCATGACAACAATCCACAGGATGGCAGTAATTGGGAGTTACTTTGTGTCTATTGCCACGATAACGAGCATTCCAGATACGTTGATTCGAGTTATGGCAACTTAGTGACTGATGAGACACCAGATGAAGAAACCTATAACCCATTTGCTGGATTATCTGATCTTTTGAAGAAAAAATAATGTCATGATCCTGATTATCTTAGTGGGGCTAACTTATCGCCCTAGGTTTTCAGGTTGCTACCAAACAATATTGTTGTTAATCTATTATCCACCTTGGGGAGCCGAAAGGCTGAGAGACTACTGTCGACCCATAGAACCTGCACCAGGTAATTCTGGCGAAGGGAAGGGGTCTCGCTAGTTTACTTCTACAACTGGCAATACCAAATTCCTCGCCATTTCGGTCTCAGAGGAATGAACATTGGTAAGCCCAGAAAACTCCAAACAACCCGACACTGAACAGCAAACGACTGCCATTGCGTTAACGATTGCTGGATCTGACAGTGGTGGTGGTGCCGGCATTCAAGCCGATCTGAAAACTTTTTCCGCATTAGGCGTTTATGGCGCTAGCGTCATTACCGCTGTCACTGCTCAAAATACCCAAGCTGTCAGCGCTGTCCATGATATTCCTGTCGATATTGTTACTAAACAAATCCAAGCTGTTTTAGGTGATATTAATGTCGCTGCCATCAAAGTGGGCATGTTGTCATCCTCTGAAATTATCCTCGCTGTAAGCGAACAACTGAATCAATCCACTATTCCTGTCGTGCTAGATCCAGTCATGGTGGCTAAGTCAGGTGATGCGCTTTTACAACAAAGCGCCATCGAGTCACTCAAAAAAAAGCTCCTCCCAATTGCATTTTTATTGACCCCAAACCTACCCGAAGCAGCAACTTTACTAGGGTGTGATGTGGCTGACAATGAAGCCAACATGCAAGCACAAGGAGAAGCATTAATTAAACTGGGTGCAAAAGCAGTGTTGATGAAGGGTGGTCATGCCACAGGCGATGATTGTGTCGATCTGCTGATTATTCGAGATGGCCCTATTACGCGTTTCCAGTCAGCTCGCATCAACACTAAGAACACACATGGTACGGGTTGTACGCTGTCATCAGCCATTGCCGCACACCTTGCGCAAGGCATTCCTCTCGTGGAGTCAGTTCACTTATCCCATAGTTACCTTAAGCAAGCCATTGTTAGTGCCGATCAATTGCACATTGGAAAAGGTTATGGCCCTGTCCATCATTTTCATAGCCTTTGGCAATAAAATGACAACAGCCTTCTTAATTAAACTATGACTGTTTCAATAATAGGGGCCGGAGTAGCGGGTTTAACCTGTGCTTGCGTACTGGTTGATCAGGGTGTTTCAGTCACACTATACGAACAGTCAGATGCGATTGGCAGGAATGCTTGCTCATGGTATGCCGGTGGAATGTTAGCACCCTGGTGTGAGTCCGAAAGTGCCGAACAATGGGTGCTCGACCATGGTATCGAATCAATTGAATGGTGGGATCAACACACCAGCAACCTTAAAAGAAACGGTAGCTTAGTTTTATCCATGCAACGGGATAAACGAGATATTCAGCGCTTTGCAAGTCTGACTGAAAACCATCGATGGCTAAATGGCCCTGAGATCAATGAAATGGAGCCTGATTTAAGTGGTCGATTCGAACGAGGGTTGTTTTACGCTGACGAAGCACATTTAGATTCACGACTGGCACTACAACAGTTAGCTGATTATTTATCTGCAAAAGGTGTCGATATACAGTTTGAGCAATCTATTACTGCAGGTGACTGTAATAGTGATTATGTCATCGATTGCCGTGGTTATGGCGCGCGTCACGATTTACCTGGACTACGCGGTGTGAAGGGTGAAATGTTGTTGCTTAAAAGCAATGACATTAGCCTCTCGAGAGCAGTTCGGCTCGTTCACCCAAGGAATCCACTTTATATCGTGCCACGAGCAGAGGGCCTATTCATGCTGGGCGCCACTATGATAGAAAATGATGAACGTCACCGCATTAGTGCCCGCTCTATGCTCGAATTGCTCAGTGCTGCTTATGCACTACACCCTGCTTTTGGTGAAGCTGAAATTGTAGAAATTGGGGTTGATGTTAGGCCCGCTTTCTCTAATAACCTGCCCCAGTTGCGCCGTGATAATAATAAGCTTTATGTGAATGGACTTTATAGGCACGGTTTTTTACTTGGGCCTGCCATCGCCAAACTTGCCGCTCAGGCTATTTTAGATGAGTCAAAATTTTTAGAGGTAAAACCATGCGCATTATCTTAAACGGCAAATATTGCGATGTTAAAAGCACAACGCTCGATCAGATTTTAATTGAGTGTGATTACATCAGTCCAGCCATTGCGACTGCACTCAATGACACTATCGTTCATAAGCAAGCTCGGGTTGGAACCGTATTAAATGAAGGCGATCGACTTGAAGTAGTTGCACCCATCGGAGGCGGTTAAACAATGCCAAATTTTTACAACGTAGAAATTGACAATCCTTTGTTGTTAGGTACCGCGCAATATCCATCACCTGCCATTCTAACAGACGCTATTCGCCATTCTCAGGTTCAAATAGTGACGGCTTCCCTAAGGCGTGAAGCCGGAGGATCGGGTGCGGGGAAAAACTTTTGGGATATGATTAAAGGCCTTGGAATTCGAGTATTACCCAACACTGCATCCTGCTATTCCGTCAAAGAGGCGGTCACTACGGCTCATATGGCTCGTGAAGTTTTTGATACTCGATGGATCAAGCTGGAAGTGATTGGAAATTCTGACACCTTACAACCCGATATTTTCGGGCTTGTTGAAGCCGCTAGAATTCTTTGTGAAGACGGTTTTGAAGTCTTTCCCTATACCACCGAAGATTTAGTTTTGGCTGACAAACTACTTCAAGTTGGTTGTGAAGTATTAATGCCCTGGGGCTCACCCATTGGATCGGGGCGTGGGCTTAACAACCCTTATGGAATTCGCACATTGCGAGCCCACTTTCCCGATGTGCCTCTTATCATCGATGCAGGTATCGGTCTGCCTTCACAGGCAGCTCAAGCCATGGAGCTAGGTTGTGATGCGGTATTGCTCAATACCGCTGTCGCTAAATCGGGTGATCCAGTCACCATGGCTAAAGCGTTTTCAGATGCTGTTAGCGCTGGACGAGCCGCCTTTTTATCAACGCCCATTGAAATGAGTGACATGGCCCACCCCTCTACACCCGTTATTGGTAAGGCATTCTTGTCATGAAACCTAACGTAACAACGGTGATGAAAAATAAGCAGTTAGATCCTTTTTATCCAGTTTTTGACAGCGTTGAATGGCTTCGCCGTTTGTTACCGCTTGGTATTAAGTTAGTTCAGTTACGAATTAAATCAATGCCTGAGGCCGAGCTAAGAGAGCAGATTGTATTAGCCAAAGAATTAACAGAAAAGGCTAACTGTCAGTTGATATTAAACGATCATTGGAAACTGGCGATTGAACTTGGCTGTGGTTTTATTCACCTCGGTCAGGAGGATTTAGACGTTGCAGATATTGACTCGATTCGACAAGCCAAAATTAAAATTGGCATTAGTACCCATAGTAAACTTGAGTTAGAAAGAGCATTAAAGCTCGATCCAGAATATATCGCTCTAGGGCCAGTATATCCCACTATCCTTAAAAAAATGCCTTGGGCACCTCAAGGTTTAGATCGAGTGACACATTGGAAGAGTCGTGTAGGCAATACGCCCCTCGTTGGTATTGGAGGGCTCAGTTTGCTACGGGCCCAAGGCGTGTTCGATGCGGGAGCAGATGTCGTTGCTCTTGTCACCGATATCACTCTCAACACGAACCCTGAACAACAAGTTAGGGAATGGATAAAACTCACTCAACCCTATCGTTAAATTTAGAACAAAATTTACTTTTACCACTTAACTTTCACCATTTAACTAAAGAGACAATTATGAAAAAAATCTTACTGATACTAGTCTTAACCTTTACGTCGCAGTCATTTGCGGCTGACAAAATGACGATTATTCTTGACTGGTTTATCAATCCTGATCATGGCCCTATTATTATTGCTCAAGAAAAGGGTTACTTTGCAGAACAGGGTTTGGAGATGGAAATAATTCCACCCGCCGATCCTTCAGATCCACCAAAGCTAGTGGCTGCGGGGAAAGCAGACCTAGCTGTTTCCTATCAACCGCAATTGCATATGCAAGTTCATCAAGGACTGCCGCTTATCCGGGTAGGCACATTAATTGCCACACCATTAAATTGTTTACTGGTATTAAAAGATGGGCCAATTAAAAAAATTGCTGATTTAAAAGGTAAAAAAGTGGGGTTTTCTGTAGCGGGTGTCGAGGAAGCGCTTTTAACTACCATCCTCAAAAAGCACGGTTTACTTTTCAGTGACATCGAACTGGTTAATGTGAACTGGTCACTCTCTCCTTCGTTGATGTCAAAGCAAGTGGATGCGGTCATCGGTGCCTATCGTAATTTTGAGCTTAACCAAATGGATATCGAAGGCGTACCAGGTCACTGTTTTTACGTCGAAGAAGAAGGCTTGCCTGCTTACGATGAACTCATTTACGTCGCCCATAAAGACAACATGGATAAAGAAAAAATTGCGCGTTTTCTGGCTGCAACAGAAAAAGCCACCCAATATATTGTCAACCACCCAAAACAAAGTTGGGAGATCTTTTCCAGCACGGCGATAGAACTTCAGGACGAACTCAATAAACGCGCCTGGGCCGATACTTTGCCACGGTTTGCACTTCGTCCCGCTGCATTTGATGCCGGACGATATCGTAAGATGGAAAACTTCTTTTCAGAAGCTGGTTTATTAGAGGGCGAGCCATTGCCTGTTAGTCGTCTCGCGATTGATGTTACCCAATGACAGTAATTAAAAAAAGCACTGAAAATTTCGGATCTAAAACTTTTGCCGGTTGGCGTGATGCCGCCGGCGAATCATGGTCAGATTATGTTGACCACGAATTCGTCCAAAGGCTCGGTGATGGCAGCCTTCCTCGGTCTGCTTTCATTGCTTACCTGATCCAGGATTATATTTTTTTGATTCATTTTTCTCGCGCCTGGGCGCTTGCCATTGTGAAGTCGGAGACACCTGAACAAATGCGGGGTGCGGCAGCGACGGTCAATGCGTTAATCAACGATGAGGTTCAACTTCATGTTGGAATTTGTGCGCGTGAAGGGATCACTGAAGTACAATTATTACAGGCGACAGAAGAACCGGAAAACCTTGCTTACACTCGATATGTGATGGATACGGGTTTGTCTGGAGACCTCCTCGACTTGCTTGCAACTCTCGCCCCCTGTGTTTTTGGCTATGCGGATATTGGCTATCGATTGTCGCAATGTCACGACACTCCCGCGCTCTATCGTGAGTGGATCGATACTTATCATTCGGATGATTACAAACCTGTCTGTGTTTCAGTAGCATCGCTAATTGAGCAAGTGGCTTATTCAAAGCTTGGTGACAAACCGGAGTTAAATCCACGTTGGCCCGTACTGTGCAATCGCTTTAAGACAGCGACTCAACTCGAAGCCAATTTTTGGTCTATGGGCCTTCGGCTTGGCAACTCGGGGTGATTCAGTATGTTGGTCAATAATAGGCAGTCAACGTTAGTCGGATTAAGCATTACCGGCAGCTTTCAGCGTGACACAAGCCTATTATTTTCTGATATCGACTTCGAACTAAAGCAAGGCTGCTGGACTTGCCTTCTAGGCCCTTCCGGTGTTGGTAAATCGACCCTGCTAAGATTGTTAGCAGGGTTATCAACTGGCGGTCAATTTAACGGCCAAATTCGTGCTAATCCAGAATTTATAGCTACTGAGCATTATAGTAATCAAGGGGTTCATGATGTTGCTAATGTTATTTCCTACATGGCACAAACGGACCTACTTTTTCCCTGGTTAGATGTTCGTCAAAATATCATGCTGGGTCAGCGCCTTCGGTATGAAAAAAATTCAACCCGTTATTACAAGCAAACCGTTGACCGTCTTATTGATCAAGTCGGCCTTGGTGCTCATGAATATAAAAGACCTCACCAACTATCAGGTGGCATGCGCCAAAGGGTTGCACTGGCACGCACTCTTATGGAAGATCAACCGATCGTCTTGTTAGATGAACCTTTTTCAGCTTTAGATGCGCGTACTCGTGACGATATGCAGTCTCTG
>JBLILW010000025.1:0-16980 GCA_047638435.1 Urechidicola sp. | reverse complement strand
AAACGGTGATCTCCAACGCAGGATCATGCTTTGGACTAGTCACACTACTTGTAGGATTCATCAATGCTCAACCCTTTACAATAATTGTTAAGCTATGTGACTTAAATGCAGATGCAGCTTTTACCAATTTTGATGCTCGTGTCGAAAAACTTTGTCTACACCAACTTGCAATGGTTTGTGGTGGCCAGTCGGGGCATAAAAAATATTTACGGCCTTGTTGTATGAATTTGGTGTTGAGGAATAGAAATTGACCCTTTTTCGTTATCGAGGAAACAGTAATCTTGGCTATAATCGAGTTGAGAAAAAGGACGGGCGTGTTTTTGAAATGACTCATTTTTGAATTACGGGAAATCGAAGCCAGTTGATAACTTGAAACGCGCTGTATATTTTGTCCTGATCTATTAAGTGAGGCGGCCGATATCGCTGCCCTTGATGCCTGTCCTAGTGGTTAGCCATCGGGTGAGAATGCTGGCTTTAATGGCATTGTCGTCCGATCTAATGTTAGTTGAAAATTAGTAAACTCCTCGGTCAAGTTTGGGGATTTAGTCCTTAATGAAACACTGACACTAGAGTAACTTGAGGATTTTCAAAGGTAGATCTATTGCGATAGAAACATCGGGCCTATGACTTGAGTCTTTAGTAATGCGACTAAGCCCGGATGAGAGGAAAGTTGAACACAAAAAACGGCAAATCGTGCCATTAATGGGAAATTTCTTGAAGCAGAGCAAAATGACAAGCAAGCACTCAAGAGCAATGTCGGTGTTTATTGTTTGCATCGTGATTGGTATTTCCAGCTTATCGTTGCGCGCTCAAACTGAAGTAGCGGAGGATGATCCCGGGCAGAAATATAAACAACAAGTGCTCGATGCCTGCCTGTCGAATGCCTCTGTGTCGGCGACAGTTGACAAAACGATAGGGCAGCTACGGGGTGAATGCCTAAAACGTTTGGAAGGTGGGCTAATTGATTATCGTAATATTCTAGAAGAAGTTGTGGACAGTAATCCGTTCGCAATTTCACCTCATCGCAAAAACTACATATTGCCGCTGACCTATTCGAAACAGCAAAATGATATTTATGCTAGCCAGTTGAATGGTGAGACTTTAGATAATGTCGAAGTGGAGTTCCAAATTTCAATCAAATATCTTATCGCAGAGAATATTCTCAATGAAAATTTCGACCTTGAGTTTGGATTCACATCGATCAGTTGGTGGCAGACATACAATGGTGGTCTTTCAGCACCATTTCGTGAAACCAATTATGAGCCGGAATTAATTTTAAGTTACAACAAGGCCTGGTCTATATTTGGCTTACCTTTTAAAAGTAGTTTTTTATCGTTAAACCATCAATCAAATGGCCAGTCCGGCACTTTGTCACGTAGCTGGAATCGAATAATCAGCGGGCTCACTTTTCAGCATAAAGACTGGGTTTGGCGAGCTGAAATATGGTGGCGCTTACCAGAGGACCGTAAACAATCAAAAAAGGATGCTAGAGGTGATGACAATCCAAACATTGAACGTTATGTTGGTCAGGGTCAGATAGAATTGTTATGGAAGTCGTCGCGAAACCATAACTTGCAATTGGCTTTGCGTAATAATTTAAGAATCAATAACAGGGGATCACTCAAACTTGGTTGGAGTTTCCCCCTGCCCAAAAAATTACGGGGTTACCTACAGCTATTTAATGGCTATGGTGAAAGTTTGGTGGGTTATGACCGACATTCGTCGCGAATAGGCGCCGGTATTTTATTAACCGACTGGTTATAGCATTTTTGTAAAGCAGGCGATTAAACATTGTCAGAACTATTTGAATACAGGCTATTATATAGGGTAGTGAATAATTTGCAGTTTCCATTCCTTTTTTCTCATTCGATAACACGCTTTTAAAGCTTGGAACTATTTTGTTTAGCACGCTCAGAACAGTTTTCTCCCTTCTACTCAGCTACGGCCTATTACTGCTAGCCAACGGTTTATTTAGCACCTTGTTAGGTGTTCGAACTCAGGTTGAAGGCTTCTCTACCGACATCGTCGGCTTTATCGTCGCTTCGTATTTTCTGGGGCTCCTATTTGGTGGCTTGTTGGCCGGTAGAGTCGTAGCTCGTGTTGGGCATATTCGCTCATTCGCAGCCTTTGCTTCGTTAATGTCCGTTACTGCTTTGCTGCATCCATTATGGATTTCTGTTGGAAGCTGGATGCTACTGCGAATGCTATCTGGATTCTGCATGGCGGGCTTAATCATGGTGACCGAAAGCTGGCTGAATGAACGAGCGAGTAATGTAAACCGAGGGCAGGTGCTTTCCTTTTATATGATAACAAACTATTTCGCGGCCGGTAGCGGCCAGCTATTACTGTCGGTTGGGGATCCTTCTCAGTTTCAATTGTTTAGTTTGGCTTCAGTCATTTTTTCTCTCGCGTTACTCCCAGTATTGTTAACTCGAGCGACAGCACCTGCTCCAATGCCTGCTTTGCGCATGCCGCTAATAACCTTATACCGCCTTGCACCATTGGGCATGATTGGGGTCTTTTGCAGTGGACTGGTGAATGCCAGTGTTCTTGGTCTTGGACCGGTGTACGCGACCAATATAGGCTTATCGAAAGAACAGCTATCGCTATTTATGGCTGGCCTAATCATGAGTGGATTGCTACTTCAATGGCCGGTGGGGCGCTTATCAGACCGAATTGGTCGAGGGCCATTACTGGTGGTGATCCCCGTTGTGGTTGCGATTGCTGCCCTGGTGATGACGCAGCTCACTCACTTTCTTTTTGTGCTGGCTTGTGGTGTCTTGTTTGGCTCTTTTCTCTTTACTCTTTACTCTTTATCTGCCGCGGCATCGAACGACATGGTGGGCACCGACCAACGGGTGCAGGTGTCGGGTGGGTTACTGATTACCTACGGTGCGGGTGCCAGTATTGGTCCAATCATAGGGGGGCAGTTTATGGGTATATTAGGGCCGCCAGGGTTGTTTTTTTACTTTGGTATAGTCAGCCTGTTTCTAGCGTTATTCGCCCTTTTGAAACGTCGTCGGGATGGTAGCCCCGATAAGCGTAAACCATTTGTCGTGATACCCGCGACTCAAGCAACTTCGAACCAGCTGTATATATCCGCTCACGACGCGTCACCCGATTCAGTTGGGACAAACGTTAAGCCTGACCCAGAACTCTAGTGACTAATCCAATCCAGCCGTTACTCACTCATCGACACGTATGGGCATTGGCCGGCCCAATCATTATTTCTAATATCTCTGTACCTCTAGTCGGTGCAGTCGACACCGCAGTTGTCGGGCACCTTCCAGAACCAGATTCAATCGGCGCGGTGGCGCTTGGGGCCTTGATCTTTACCTTTTTGTTCTGGGGGTTTGGCTTCTTACGCATGGGGACCACTGGTTTCGTCGCGCGCGCCTATGGCGCGAACGACCAGCAAGCTTTATCCGATACTCTGTTACGGGTTTTATTGCTCGCCGTTGCATTGGGCGTTGTTGTTATATTAATCGGTTATCCACTCATTCAATTTGCCCTCTATTTGCTCGACAGCAGCGATAATATTGAATCGCTGACCGAAAGTTACGCCACAATTCGTATTTGGAGTGCACCCGCTACATTATCTATCTATGTGTTTACAGGCGTGTTTATCGGCTTGCATAACATGCGCTATGTTTTTGTGTTGCAACTGGTGATGAACATCGTCAACGTGTTCCTCGATTTGTTGTTTGTGCTCGTGTTTGATATGGGCGTCGAGGGTGTGGCACTGGCAACACTGATAGCTGAATATTTTGCGGCATTGTTAGGCTTCTGGCTATTACGCAAGCCACTGTCTAAAGCCTATAAAAATCTCAACTGGACACGACTGCTAGAGCGCAACGCAATTCTGGCCCTAATGAAAGCGAATGGTGATATTTTTGTACGGACGCTTTGCCTAGTATTTTCGTTTGGTTACTTTACAGCACAGAGTGCCAGCATGGGTGAGGTCGTACTCGCCGCTAATTCAATACTAATGCATTTACAGAGTATTCTAGCTTACGCACTCGATGGCTTTGCCCATGCAGCCGAAGCGCTGGTTGGCAGTGCCTATGGCGCAGGTAAGCAGCAGCAATTTAAGCGCGCAGTCAAATTAACCACCATGTGGGGGTTGGTCTGTGCTTTGATCATTAGCCTAATCTACTGGCTGTTTGGTGGCTTTATATTGCAGTTATTCACCAATATCGATGCCGTGTTATTAACTGCAACGAACTATTTACCTTGGACAATCATCGCGCCGGTTGTTTCTATCTGGAGTTTTCAGTTCGACGGCATATTTATCGGCACCGGATATACTCGAGAAATGCGCAATGCAATGATCGTCTCGATGTTGATTTATCTGGGTTTACTGATGTTGTTGGTTCCAGCTCTGGGCAATCATGGTTTGTTCCTGTCATTGTGCTTATTTATGGTTGTCAGAGCATTAACCCTCGGGTATTACTACCCCAGAATCGTTACGGCAATGGATCACAAAAAGTCAGATTGATGCCGATACAATCTCGTGATAGCGTTGCCGTCCAAAATAGTCTGTGGTTAATATAGAAATGAATTATTCGTCATTGGTTGACAGAGTGAAAGGCGATGCGGCCGATGTGTGGGACTCTCACCATAGAGCGCAAGCCGATAAAAATCGTGGTGAAGATGTCATTGTTCTAAGTGTTGGAGATCCTGATTTTGACACGCCAGACGGGATCACTGAAGCCGCTGTTGCTGCCTTACGCAGTGGTGACACGCACTACACCTCCATTGCTGGGATTGAAGAGTTTCGCGAAACCATTGCAAAACGCTATCGCCCCGAGTTTGGTGAAGGCACGTGCGCCGACAATGTCATTGTTACATCAGGTGCTCAAAACGCACTGTTCATTGCCTCTATGTGCATCACCGAAAAAGACGACGAAGTCATTGTGTTGCAACCGATGTATGTAACTTACGAAGCAACCGTGCGAGCGTCCGGTGCCACTCTTGTGCCAGTGGTGCTAGACGAGCCGAGTGGATTTCGTTTGAATGTTGAACACCTAAAAGCAGCCATTACCAGCAAAACAAAGGCCATCTATTTTGCGACACCGAGCAATCCAACCGGCATTTCACTCAATCAAGATGAATTGCAGACAATCTCTGATTTGGCTATTGAACATGATCTATGGGTGGTGTCAGATGAGGTTTATAGCGATCTCGTGTTTGATTTTGAATTTTTTCATATTGCCAGTTTCCCCGGTATGTCTGAACGAACAATTACACTGGGTAGTTTATCTAAATCTTACGCTATGACCGGCTGGCGCATTGGTTGGGCACTAGGGCCAAAACAATTTATCGACAATGCCGCCAAGTTAGCTTTATGTATGCTTTACGGTTTGCCTGGTTTTTTGCAACAAGGCGGGATCTATGCGCTAGAAAGCGCTCAACAAGATATCATTTACATGCGTGAAGCCTATCGTGGTCGGCGTGATTTACTAATACAGGAATTCGACCGCATTCCAGGGTTAAAATCGTTAAAACCCGATGCAGGCATGTTTTTAATGGTGGATGTCCGGGGCACTGGATTAACAGGGCCACAATTTGTAACCCAATTATATGAACATTCTAAGATATCAGTGCTCGATGCAACCGCATTTGGAGCCAGTGCTAAAGGTTATGTTCGGGTCTCTTTTGCCGTCGATGAATCAACATTGCTTGATGCCAGTAAACGCATTTCGGCCTTTGTTGGTAGTCTAAATTTGAAGGCAAAAGCATTATGAATATTAATCAGAATTCTGATCAAGTATCTGATGAAGAAAGCAGATGTTGGTGGTGTGGCGACGATGTGCTATATCAGCAATACCATGATTTAGAATGGGGCGTGCCGGCTCACGATGAACGAGACTTGTTTGAATTCTTATGTTTAGAGGGCGCCCAAGCAGGTTTAAGTTGGATCACTATCTTGCGCAAACGAGACAACTATCGACGCCTATTCGATAATTTCGATGCCAAAAAAATAGTGCAGTATGACGAAGAAAAAATTGCCAGCTTATTACTCGATGCCAGCATAATTCGCAATAAACTAAAAGTGAATGGATTTGTTAAAAATGCGAAGGCTTATCTGAATTTGCTCGACCAGGGTATCACCTTGGATAGTTATCTTTGGGATTATGTAGACGGTGAAGCGGTGCAAAATAACTGGATTAGTAGCGAGCAAGTGCCAGCAAACAACGCCATATCGGATGCAATGGCAAAGAATTTAAAGAAACGTGGGTTTACTTTTGTCGGCAGCACGATTTGTTACGCCTACATGCAAGCTGCTGGCCTGATCAATGATCATACACAAAGCTGTTATCGTCACCGAGAATTAGGCGGTGCCAGTTGAATACAGCCATCGAAGTTAAACTGGGTTCATTTTTAAAACCGTACCTACCCTATCTCCTAATATTGTTTGTTGGCGCTACTTGGGGTAGTACCTTTTCTCTCGCTCGAATGGCGATTGAATTCGGCGCCACTCCGACGGGGCTGACTTTTTGTCAGGCTTTTGGTGGTGGTTTATTACTGTTGGTTTTTTGTTTATATCGAGGCAAGTTTCCCGTATTTAATCGACAATATTTAAAACACTATCTTGCGATTGCTTTGGTCGGGACCGCGGTCCCCAGCACAATGTATTTCTACGCTGCCGGCCATGTACCGGCGGGTATTCTAGCCATTACCATTGCATTGGTACCGATGTTAACCTATCTAGTTACCTGGATTTTGCGGATTGATGCCTTTCAGATCAGGCGAGTTGCAGGGATCTGTCTTGGGTTCTGCGCTATTTTATTGCTCAGCATACCGGATAGTAGTTTGCCAGAACCGGGCATGGTGAAGTGGGTCATGCTAAGTTTGGTAGCTGCCGCTTTTTACGCCATTGAAGGTATCTATCTGGAAGTAAAGATACCTGCCAGCGCCGATTTAATTGCATTACTCTGTGCAAGCCTGTTTACCACGGCTATTTTAATACTGCCGGTTATCTATATTCAGGACACATTCTTTACAATTAGTTTTCCGTTTCGACAATTTGAGTGGATTTTGATATCCCTCGCCCTAGTGAGTAGCTTGGCCTATGTCGTATTTTTATATACCGTTAAAATCGCCGGAGCCGTGTTTGCCACAATGGCGGGTTATATCATTACAGTCTCTGGTGTGTTTTGGGGCATCCTATTTTTTCAGGAGGCGCATTCAAACTGGGTTTGGGCATCATTGATACTGATGATGGCCGGGATGGCTTTAGTGACTCCCCGTGAACAGGCCCGTTTATAACCAAGTTAATAGACTAGGGAATAGGTAACTTAATGAATCGAGTAATCGCAATCGTTAACTATTTAACCGAAGGCAGTGGTCGACCTGTTTATAGCCCAACTGGGCCAGGTCGGGATGCCAGATTTGTGGTTGATCGACCACTCATCGAGCAGACTGTTGAAGTCAATAATGCGCGACTAGACAATGATAGAATGTCGCAGAAATATGAGTTGGATTCAGGTGATACGATTTTGCTAGAGCATCAAACGAAGGTCAGTAATTTTTTCGACGATCATCAATTAAAACAGGTGTACGAAGCTGAACTAGCATCACTGCTTTTATCAACAACTACCGCCAATCGAATTCATTTCTTTGATCACACGGTGCGGGCGTCCGACCCTGCCAAACGAGAACAACAACAAAGTAGAGAGCCATCTATTCTGGCACATAATGATTACACTGCTAATTCTGGCTTTCGGTGTCTACAGGAACAGCTCCCCAAGGAAGCAGAGGACTTGTCGAAGAAACGATTTCAAATTATCAACCTGTGGCGCCCATTAGTCGACCCAGTCGAAAGTTTTCCGCTCGCTTTTTGCGATTCGAGCAGTATTGCCGAAGCTGACCTTGTCGACACCGAGAGGCGGTCACCCAGTCACATCGGTGAACTGAGTTTGGTTACTTACAACCCAGCACATCGTTGGTACTATTTCCCCAATATGCACCCAGGTGAAGTACTACTATTTAAAACATTTGATTCTCTAACGAAAGGCCGGCGTGGTTGTGGTGTTCATACTGCCATCGATATTAACAATCATGCGAGTGTCAAAAATCCTCGCGAGAGTATAGAAACAAGAGCGTTTCTGTTCTTTGATTAATCACTATCCGCAACTGCTAAACCACTATAATAAATGTCGTATCACTGCTAGTTCAGCTGATTTGCGCCATGTTAATATAGTGTTTCGCAATCGAATTTAAACATTGCACCCGTGATATTTTAAAGAGATAGAATCGCCGTGACTCAAGCATCATCAACCGAAACAATTTCGACTCAAAACATCCGAGACCTACAAAGGCAGGATGATCCCAATCGTGCCTACAAGGTTCTCATCGCAGACCTTGTAGGGCTAAAGTTTGATTCTAGTGGGAGGCCTGATCACAGTGAAGTTCGGGATTATATAGAAAGTAAAGGCGGCGTGTTCCATGACAATGCATTGGAGCTTCATGACTTTCTTAAAACAGATAAGTTGGAAACTGGCAAATTGCATTTTTTCTACCAACCCGATCTTAGTCGCGAACAAGAAATCCTGGATCAAACCGCCAATGGTCAATATGACGCTACCATCGCAGCAGCCACCTTCTTTCCTGCCGCTGCAAAATTTGACTTAGGTGGCGTCCGTATTGGTGCTGGAACTGGTAATATGGGCAGTGCCAGTTGGGGTGGAGGTAATGGCGAAGGTGGTGATGCCGCTTTGATGAACACGCCGAGCTTTAACTCACGCGCAACGGCACAGATGGCAATGAAAGCTTTGCTCAAAGTATGCCCCGATTTACCCGTTGATGAAATTCATGACAAAGTCGTAGCAGGAACATTCGATACTGGTCGCAACTTACGCGATTACCCGACCGAAAGAATCGAAAGCAAGCGCATTGCTTTGATTGGTTACGGAAACATCGGGCGAGAGCTAGCCAAATTGGCCCAAGCCTTTGGCATGACGGTGGTGATTTATGCTCGTCCTGTGCACAAAGACTGGATCGAATCCGAAGGTTTTATATACGCTTCAACACCAGTTGAAGCCGCACGAGGTGCAGACGTTATTAGCCCGCATACGGGTTTAGGATCGTTAAATGCCGAAACCGGACTATTTGGCAATGCAGGACTAATAGACGAACAAGTATTCGAGGTGATGAACCCAGGTTCAATCGTGATCAATTATGACCGTGGTGAAATCATCGACGCGGCAGCGCTCGATCAGGCGTTAACCACGGGTAAAATCAGTTATGCGGGTATCGATGCCGATTTATTCATCGATGCCAACACAGGTGAATTCAGTGGACCAATGGTGCCATATCGCGAAATGGAAGTTCGGCATCGGCGCAAGATGGAATTACTGCCGCATGCTGCCGCCGATACCGAGCATTTATCTCGCGTTCAAGGCGCAATGCAAGCTGTTGATCAAATTTATGATGCTATTCAATATCGCTCGGTAGTAAACCTGAAAGGCGATTTGCCTAAAGGCTATACTGATTCGGGTGCTAAAACAGTGAATGGTGTCGGCAAGGTAACGCGACAGGATATTATGAAGGCAGGCGCTAATAATCAAGTGGCTAGTGAATTGGCTGATATGTCAGCACAAATGACGGCTTTCTGGAAAACGATGGCGGATGCCAACAGTGAGCAACAACGTGAAGACCTCACTAAAGCTAAAGGGGCTGCATTGTTGATGATTATCAATCGCACCATTATAAAGCTAAATGCTTTGGGTCTGCGTGGCCCTTATTCAGATTAATCACGGGTCTAAGGTCATAGTTTATACATGATCATTGCTAGTGTTCAAATTGCGTCACCGTTAACTCGTTAGCTATGACAAATAAGCTGTGAAAAATAAACTATGACAAATTTATCAACCAAAAAACGAAAGCAACAATTACTCACTATCTTCGATGCCGCCGTTGCTGCCGTGTCAGGCCAGCAGGCAGTAGAGCATGCGATAGACAATGACAGCGCTTATGACCCCGATACTATTATTGCTGTGGGTAAAGCTGCCGTAGGCATGTGTCGTGGCGCATTAAACCGTTTTCCTGATGCCAAACAGGCATTTGTTGTCACTAAGTATGATCATGCCGATGCGGATATCTTGTCGCGACAGAATGTTACTGTGATGGAAACAGCCCATCCTGTACCTGATCGGCAGTCGCTCAAAGCCGGTGCCGAATTACGATCATTGGTACAAAGTCTGGCTGCTGATAGCCGGTTATTGCTATTGGTGTCGGGTGGTGCATCAGCGTTGTCAGAATTATTGCCCGACGGCATGAGCCTAGAGGACTTGCAGGCGATTACTGATGAGATGTTGTCAACCGGCAAAACCATTGGAGAAATCAACAGCAAGCGCAAAGAATTTTCACAAATTAAAGATGGCAAACTAGTCGGACAATTCAAAGGCACAGAAATACGCGTCTATGCGATTTCAGATGTCGAAGGTGATAGCATTTCGACCATAGGTTCAGGCCTGGGTGACTGCTATCGTGCACGGGTTAAGGCGAAATCAACCATCATCGCATCAAATCAGATATCACGCACCAAGGCCGAAGTAACGGCAACTGGCTTAGATTTAACTGTTAAGCTAAACGAAGAAACACTGTATGGCGATGTATTCGATATAGCCAAAAAAATCGGTGCAGTATTAAAAAATGCCGAACCAGGTGTTTACATTTGGGGTGGAGAACCAACCATCATACTACCCGAGAATCCTGGGCAGGGTGGCCGTAATCAAAGCCTTGCGTTAGCGTTATCGGAGCATATCCAGGGCCGAGATGACATTACCCTTCTGGTTGCTGGAACCGATGGCACCGATGGTCCCACCAAAGCAGCTGGTGGCATTGTAGACGGCCATACTTTTGATGATCCAAAAACGGCATTTGATTCACTGCAAAGAGCCGATGCGGGTAATTACCTGTTAAAGCAAAATAATTTACTGGTTACCGGCCCAACCAATACCAATGTTATGGATTTGGCAATTGCCATAATTGATTGAATTCTACTTTGACAAAAGTGAATCGTAGGTTTAGAAGTATAAAAACAATGGCGCAACCATTCATTAGTCGCTAACAGTGGTTTGCCAATCAGTGGCATCTTCATCGTAACGGTTCAATTTAGCTGCTGATTCCTTGATACGATCTATTGCCGCTTAGATAAATGGCGCGTCTGATTCGTTGGCTTGAATAGTAATTTTCTTTAACTTCTCGAGTAGATCAGTCATGTTTTTTCTCCATCGGGATTAATAAGTTCCAGTCCCTACATTATCTTCCGGTTTTGGGTGTGGTCGACTAAGATCCATCTGCGACACAAAATAATACAATTACCGCATGAGGTGAAAAAGGTGATTACGTTGAGAACTGATGGATCGCGTCCTAACTTTTTTCCTCAGTAGCGTGACTCTTTAATGGTGAATACAAATGGTACCCCATAAAATTTAGAAGTACGTTGATCATCAAAGCTGAAGAGGGTACTGAAGATATCTATATTGTATTGAAGGAAGGTTGCGAACAGCATGACATGACCGTTCCGAGTGGTCTCAGTCTGGATTAAAGATCAAAGGATTATTTAATGTTCCAGCTAATGCCACTGCAAATTTTTACAATAGATTTTGATGTGCGTAAATAGATTGTTAAATCGGGTAACGTTAACAGTGCAAATGGCTTTAAATATCATCTAAAGCCTGTTCTTCGAAAGGTTGATAACACGGCAGTTGGTCATATTTCTTGAACTATAAATACGGCATTACTAACGCTAGCCGCAGGCTGTTGTGATGCTGATTTAACCACCCATAATGCGGCCTATGTTTATGAAGGATCAGGTATTGGTACCGATGACATTGATGCAGATGAAGATCTTTCATTTATCGGTACACAAAATGTATCAGTTACTGCAGGGGTCATCACCACAACAAATTTTTACGCTGAAAAACCTATTAAATAGGTGAAAGCAATCTTCTATGTAATTTTTTTATGCCTACTCTAATGGCTCAAAAGGGCACTAGCTGATTACCAGGCCAATAATGAATACCTGCTTTCAAGGCAGTAGTCGTTCGAGACAAGCTCAAATATTATAAAGCTAAACGTTTTTGTCCGGATAACCAGAGACTAATTTCCAGATAAGCCTAGCCAATACCGATTTTTCGGATCCATTTTGCACTGGAGTCCAACGAAGACCAGGTCTTAATCAAGCCCTTGTTGGTGGTTGCAGTGGTGGTTTCTGATTGAGTAACAATATCGATATGGACGTTTGCATCATTAGCTATAATGAATACCTTCTTGATCGCACCTGCCTCGACTAATGCGCGGATGGTTTTTTCATTCACTGTTATCACCCGGAAAGAGTGTGTTTTGTTCAGGTATTGATATGCCAACATCCTCACTATATTTACGAATCAAGATTTCAATCATGTTAGCAATACTTCGATGATCCCGATTGGCAGCTTCACGTATAGCTTCCTTGATGTTAGGTTTGACGCGCAAATTTAAGGTGGTTGCTTTCTTAGGACTCATAACCCTATATTGCATTGTAAATGTAACGCATATGTACAAATTATATTCAGGCAGATTTACCTTGTTAAGCCAATTTTGGTTTAAAATTATATCTCCCTATTGACACATGAAGCCAAATGGATAGAGAACGCATCATCACCGAAATCACCAACAGACTGACCAAATTATTTAGGGCTCAAAAGAGGGTCATAAATTTGCCGAGCGGGAGCGCTATAGGTTACAAGATTTTATAAAGCCAGAGATATTCCTCGAATTCTCATCGATGGACAAAACGAAAGCTGCGATGAAAGATATCATTTTCTCGGTGTTCGTTAAATCGACTGAGGATAGGAACCGACATATAGCATCTGTTTGGAATGATGCCGATTATGAGAAGTACGAAATCCCGACCTTTCAGCATTGATGGGTATCTTTATATAACCGAGACACAATAAAACGAGCCTTGGATTCAACTCTCAAGTGCATAACTTGAATCGGTAGAAAAAGCGGATAGCTGGCATTTAGCTTGTGATAGCCGTTTTGATGGGCTCGATGTTAGGGTTATTTTGGTCACAGGACCTAGCTGCCATCGCAAGCCTAGATAACACAAACGTCTTTTCAAGATGGTAGACGCGAAAGAATATATTGAAAACTTTAGCTCAGACCGTTCACATATGAAGCTGCTCTCGGGTGATTGGGCCGCTCCTCCGCCATCCTGGCCACCAATTGTGCAGGATGGAATATCGAATTTAATGGAATGGCTCAGTTTTTCATTGTTGGTAACAGAGTTGGGCGGCCCCAGTAAGATGCTAACGCTGGAGCAGGTAATAGAGCTTTGCAGCTCTTCCAAAAATAGTTAATAAATCCCCATCCAGTGTTCTGAGGCCCAAGCATTAATGGGTCAACCCAGCTTAAACTCCGGAAAGTAGGTAAATTGTTCATCTAGGTACTCTTGTTTAAGTTGCAACTTGCTTAAATGAGCTGTGAAGTGTACTGGGTGACGCGCACCAAGGATCTTTATAATCTAAAGCAACACGAGCAGCCATACAGGGTTTTAGTTAACGTTGTAATTAAAGGTGACGTCGGAAGGTGGTAGTTTAACCCATAAATTAGTTTCAAACGTTAAAACTACTTTTTGTATTGTGTCATTTTCTTTTGCTGTGGAATAGTCAAGCATCACATTGTGCGTCTATTAATTGAAAGTGACCCCTTTAATGCTAGGAAGTAGATATTTTTGTAATGCAGGTGATCTGAAAGAGCCCTTGCTGCGTATCTATGTTTTTAGAAATTAATAAATAATGGAAAAATTATGACTAACTCAATCGAGATATCTCTGGGGAAACCAGAAACCAGCCTGGCGTTATTAAAGGTTCTTGTGGAAAATAGCTTCGACTCAATTCTGGTTACAGACGCAACTGCTGAAGGGAAAATCATCTTTGCGAGTAAAGCTTTTAATACGCTCACTGGTTATGATCCGTCAGAAGTTATCGGGAAAACACCCCGAATTCTTCAGGGCGTGGGGACTGATCAAAAAGTTATTGATCGGCTCACTGCAGCGTTGAAGTCGGGTAATGAATTTGAAGGAAAAGCCATCAATTATAAAAAAGATGGCACCCCATTTATCATGCATTGGCGAGTACAACCAGTCAAAATCGGCGAAACGGTCGAAGCTTGGGTTGCTATCCAGAGGGACGGTCCGTCCATTTAATACCCGGTGCAAAAAACTCAGTTCGCCGTCGCATTGAGTTTCCGAGCACTTAGCTAAAGCAGCTTTTCACGCCTAAAATGAAAATGTCAGGTCTTAGAATTTACTCGGGTAATAATTAAGGCTTGGTTTTTTTATTCATATGCCACGTCGAGTGAAAAGCGTTCACGCAGAAACCTAGCGATACCTTCCTCGTCGTGGTGTCCGATGACTGCCGTTGCGGCAGACTTGATAGCATCATTGGCATTGGCAGGTGCGTAACTCTCGTCGGCAGCTTCGAACATGCTGAGATCGTTGTCGCTGTCGCCAAAACAGATAACACGGTCGAAACCCAACAATTCCTTTAGTGTTTTGATGGCAATGCCCTTACTTGCACCACTGTGGTGAATATCCAGCCAGTGCCATTGTGCGCCTTCCATGGCCAGACCGGAGTAGGCGACGAGATGTGGTTCACCCTCGACCCTGCGCGTTATCGCATTAATGGCATCGACAGCACCGATTGAATTGACGTGAGTGACAGCTGCATCTGACGGTAGTTCGTCGAGCCGGCGCTTTCTGATGTTGTTATCAATACCAAAACCTTTTACGAGCACGTGATCAGCCTCTGTTTGTAACGCAGGGTAGTACACCGTGCTTGCATGGTCTTTGCCCAGAGTAAAGACAAAAGGTGTTAGTCCTTGGAGGAGGCAAGCCTGGACCACGTTTTTTAGCTCGGAAGCCCTCAGCGTAGTGCTGTCCGAAAAACGCTGTTGTTTAGGATGCCAGACCATCACACCGTTCTTGTAAGCTTGCGGCAGGTTGAAGCGGTGGCCTTCCAAGATTGTCCGTGCCCCGTGAAGTGTCCGGCCCGTCGCGACAGTGTAGGCAATCTGGCGTTTAGACAGTAGTTTGAGGGTCTCGCTGGTGTAATCTGATATTGTCGAATCCCGATTGAGAAGCGTGCCATCAAGGTCGAATACTATGAGTTCCATTGCAAATAGCCTTTGGGGTATGTTGTACGTTATTTTCGCTGTTGGCTGGGGGCAATGCAACCCTGAGATAATGTCCTTATTTTGGGAAGCGTATATCGACTGACTCAGATTACATTTTTTAACGCCTGGTCTAGGGTTTTGTATTTAAAATTATATCCTGCATTTAAGACTTTTCGAGGGGAAATTCTTTTCCCTGCTAACAGCAGCTCTTCGCCCATTTGTCCCATTAATAGCTTTACAACTATTGCAGGCATAGGAAAAATAGTGAGGCGTTTTAACGCTGTGCCAAGCTTTTTAGTAAAAACTTCATTTATGACTGGATTAGGAGATGTGCCGTTAATGGCGCCTTTTAGCTCATCATGATTTATACAGTACAAAATAATACCTACCAAATCATCTAAGTGAATCCACGACATCCATTGTTTACCGTGGCCAATTCTTCCACCAAGGCCCATTTTAAAAGGCGGTAACATTTTACTCAATGCACCTCCATTCTTACCCAGAACAATACCTGTCCTTAGCAAGCAAGTGCGAATTCCAAGCGCTTCTGCTTTCAGCGCAGTTGCCTCCCACCTCTGGCATAGTTGACTAGAGAAACTGTCGTCAACGCCTGAGGTTTCATCAATAACATCATCTGTTTTATCGACACCATAATAGCCAATAGCTGAGCCATTGATTAATAATTTGGGTTTGTTTTTTGACTTTTTGAGATAAGCAATAAGCGCCTTTGTGGTATCTATACGGCTACTAAAAATCCGTTTTTTTTGCTGATCACTCCACCGTTTATTAGCGATAGGTTCACCAGCCAGATTAATGACAACATCAAAAATATCATCATCCTTGAGCTGTTCTAAATCGGTTAAGGCTCTAATCGGGGGTTTGATTGCTTCAGGGTGTCGACTCAGCACTACAATATTATGCTGTTCTTCTAATAAACGGGAACAAAGAGCGGAGCCAATAAAACCTGTACCACCTGTAATAAGTAAGTTCATTTTTCTCCTTTAAATCAATGCTCAGTATTGTTCAAAAATCTAATAAGTCATTATGCTGCATAAACAAATAACATGATATGTTGCGTGTACGACGATATAAAATAATGGTCTTTTCTTAGTAACATATTTTTATTCATTTGTTTTTTTTATCAATGACAACTTCATGTTGTGAGCAGCGAAGCTGTCATTTGAAAAATGATCTAACATGCCTGTTTTTGTGACCGTGATTTGGCTAATAAAATATGGGAATCAATATTATTCGCAGTTATTTTATAGACGAAATGTTTTATTGGTTTCCACATTTCTTCGTTTGATTACTCAGTTAGACGCCTCTATTGAAACTATCGAATGTTCATTTCAACACTACCGGCGATCGTATTAGCGATAAAGCAATACCGATGCGCCCGGTGGTGCATTTTCTCCAATTCTCCAGCGTCCACTGAAAAACCGATATCAAAAAACACTTCAGGATGAAGATCGATGCGAGTCACTGACATCTGTCCCTTGGCATTCTTTCCAAGATGAGCTTCCGCGCGGTCACTAAAGCTCGCAACAGGCCACTTCGCTTTTGCAGCGAGTGCCAGGAAGGTCATCATGTGACAGCTGGACAGCGAAGCTGCTAGGGCCTGTTCGGGATTAGTATTCTCCACATCACCGCCCCAATCGGGCGCCGCATCGACTTTAATTTTGTATCGGTCGTTGTAACTTACAGTGTGCTCGTTGGAATACATGTTTGGGTTGAGCTCAGGCTCAGAACGCTGCCAGAGCAGTTCTACAGAAAGTTCAGACATTGATTGCTCCTTTGGGCTAAGCCACT